>JBGQHJ010000007.1:0-62241 GCA_041497895.1 Methylomirabilia bacterium | reverse complement strand
GATGGTGATGCCGGGGGACAACGTGACGATGACGATCGAGTTGATCCAGCCGGTGGCGATGGAGAAGGAGCTGCGGTTCGCGATTCGGGAGGGGGGGCGGACGGTGGGCGCCGGGGTGGTCGCGGAGATCGTGGACTAAGACATGGTCACCGTCAGCGCCGATCAGAAGATCCGCATCCGGCTCAAGGCGTACGACCACAATCTCCTCGACCGGTCCATGAAGGAGATCGTGGAGACGGTGCGCCGGACCGGTGCGCGCGTCACGGGCCCGGTGCTGCTGCCCACCATCATCAACCGGTGGACGGTGCTGCGGTCCCCGCACGTGGACAAGACCTCGCGCGAGCAGTTCGAGATGCGGACTCACAAGCGGCTCATCGACATCCTGGACCCGACCCCGCAGACGGTGGACGCGCTGATGAAGCTCGATCTGCCGAGCGGCGTTGACGTCGAGATCAAGCTCTAGTCCGGTTTGGCGAGGCGCAGCCGCAGGCGAGACGAGCGAATACCAGAGATCAGATAGGAACCCACACGATGGCGATGAAGGAAGGGTTGATCGGCCGGAAGAAGGGCATGACCCAGGTCTTCGGGGAGGACGGCAATCTCATCCCGGTGACCGTGGTCGAGGCGGGCCCCTGCACGGTGGTGGGGCTCCGCACCAAGCCCACCCACGGCTACGACGCCCTCCAGCTCGGGTTCGAGCCGAGGAAGAAGAACGTCACCAAGGCGATGGCGGGGCTCTACAAGAAGGCGGGGGTCGCCTCCGCGATGCGGGTGCTGCGCGAGATCCGGCTCCAGAAGACGGAGGCGGTGAGCGCCTACCAGGTCGGCCAGACCCTCACGGTGGATCTCTTCACGCCCGGCGAGTTCGTGGACGTGGTGGGGACCACCAAGGGCAAGGGCTTCCAGGGCGGTGTGCGGCGCTACGGCTGGGCCGGCGGCGACGAGACCCACGGCTCGATGTTCCATCGCCGGCCGGGCTCCATCGGCGCGTCCTCGGACCCGTCGCGGGTCTGGCCCGGCCATCACCTGCCGGGCCGGATGGGGGCGGACCGGCGCACCGTCCTCAACGTGGCGGTGGTGCGGGTGATTCCGGAGCAGAACCTGGTCCTGCTCCGCGGCGCGGTGCCGGGAGCCATCGGAGGGCTGGTGGTGATCCGCAAGAGCGTGAAGCAGACCAAGGCGCAGCAGCAGAAGGCGAAAGAGGCCAAGTAGAGATGCCCAGCGTGCCGGTGGTCGACGCGAAGGGGAAGTCGCAGCAGGCGCTCGAGCTGTCCGACGACGTGTTCGGGGCCATTCCGCGGGTGCCGCTGCTGCACCAGGCGGTGGTGAAGGAGCTCGCCGCCCGGCGGGCCGGCACGCACTCGACGCGCGGACGCAGCGAGGTCCGGGGCGGCGGGCGCAAGCCGTGGAAGCAGAAGGGTACCGGCCGCGCGCGGCAGGGATCGATCCGGGCCACCCAGTGGAAGGGCGGCGGCAAGCCTTTCGGCCCGCGGCCGCGCAAGTACGACAAGCGGATGCCGTCCTCGATGCGCCGCGCCGCGCTGCGCGAGGCGGTGGCGGCCAAGCTCGGGGCCGGCCACGTGTCGGTGGTGGACACCCTCGGGGTCGCGGAGGCCAAGACCAAGGCCCTGACGACGCGCCTGAAGGGGCTCGGCATCGACGGCCAGCCCACGCTGCTGGTGGTCGCCCAGGTGACCGACGCGCTCACCCGCGCCGCGCGCAACGTGCCGTGGCTGTCGGTGGAGCTGCCCGGGCACACGTCGGTCTACCAGGTGATCCGGAACGACCGGCTCGTGTTCGAGAAGGCGGCGCTGCTGACGCTGCAGGAGACGCTCAAGCCATGAGGGACCCCCGGTCGGTGCTGGTGCGGCCGCTGATGACCGAGAAGAGCATGCAGCAGAAGGAAGCGCACAACATGATCACCTTCGAGGTGGCGGTGGACGCCAACAAGGTGGAGATCCGCCACGCGGTGGAGAAGGTCTTCAACGTGAAGGTCGCGGACGTGCGCACCCAGGCCCGCGAGGGCAAGTGGAAGCGCATGGGCAAGTTCGAGGGACGGCGCCGGAGCTGGAAGAAGGCGATGGTCACGCTCGCCCCCGGTCACAAGATCGAGCTCGTGGAGGGCGCATAGGACCATGGGAATCCGCACGGTCAAGCCGACCTCGCCGGCCCGACGGTACATGTCGTTCCTCACCAACGAGGAGATCACCAAGAAGACGCCGGAGAAGAGCCTGCTCCGGACCAAGGGCAACCGGACCAACGGGCGGAACGTCTACGGCCGCATCACGGTGCGGCACCGCGGCGGCGGGGTCAAGCGCATGCTCCGCGACGTGGACTTCCGGCGGGAGAAGCTCGGCATCCCGGCCAAGGTGGCGGGGATCGAGTACGACCCGAACCGCTCCGCCCGCATCGCGCTGCTCCATTATCGCGACGGGGAGAAGCGGTACATCATCGCGCCGCTGGGGCTCAAGCCGGGCGACGTGGTGATGTCGGGGCCGCAGGCCGACATCCTGCCCGGCAACGCGCTGCCGCTCCGGAACATCCCGCTCGGCACGCTCGTGCACAACGTGGAGCTGCAGCCGGGCAAGGGCGGGCAGCTCTGCCGGAGCGCGGGGACGCTGGCCCAGCTGCTCGCGAAGGAAGGCGATCACGCCAACATCAAGCTGCCCTCCGGCGAGGTGCGGCAGGTCAAGCTCGAGTGCATGGCCACCATCGGCCAGGTCGGCAACCTGGACCACGAGAACATCTCGATCGGCAAGGCGGGGCGCGTGCGGTGGAAGGGGTTCCGCCCGACGGTGCGCGGTACCGTGATGAACCCGGTGGACCACCCGATGGGCGGCGGCGAGGGCAAGGGCAAGGGCAACCACCCGATGACCCCGTGGGGCAAGCCGACCAAGGGCTACAAGACGCGGCGCGGGGCGAGGCCGTCCGATCGCTACATCGTGACCCGGCGGACGAAATAGGGAGCGAGGGCACAATCCATGGGACGGTCGCTGAGGAAGGGCCCGTACATCGACCAGCGCCTCGAGAAGCGCGTGGACGAGCTGAATCGCACGCGCCAGAAGAAGGTGCTGAAGACCTGGGCGCGACGCTCGACGATCTCGCCGGAGTTCGTGGGCCACACCCTCGCGGTGCACAACGGGAAGAAGTTCATCCCGGTGTACATCAGTGAGAACATGGTGGGCCACCGGCTGGGCGAGTTCGCCCTGACCCGGACGTTCAAGGCCCACGGGCAGGCCGAGAAGGCCGCCACCTCGCCCACCGGCAAGTCCTGAGCATGCGTACGCGAGCGACCGCGCGCTACATCCGGGTGCCCGCCTCCAAGGCCCGCCTCGTCCTCGACCACATCCGGGGCAAGTCGGTGGGGGAGGCGCTGGCGACGCTGCAGTACACGCCGAAGGCGGCCGGCCGCCTCATCGAGAAGGTGCTGCGCTCGGCCATCGCCAACGCGGAGCACAACCACCAGGTCCGCAACCTCGACGACCTCCGGGTGGTCAAGGCGATCGCCGACGGGGGACCGTCGATGAAGCGGGTGTCTCCCCGGGCGATGGGCCGCGCCTACTTCATCAAGCACCGCACGAGCCACCTGACCATCGAGCTCAGCGACGAGACGACGCCTTCCGCGGCCCCCGCGGCGGCACGGGGAGGCAAGAGGTAGCCATGGGTCAGAAGACGCATCCGATCGGGTTCCGGCTGGGGTCCACGAGGACGTGGAGCTCGCGCTGGTTCGCCACCAAGGGGTACGCGGCCCTCCTGCACGAGGACCACAAGATTCGGCGCTTCATCAAGTCGTCGCTCTACCACGCGGGGATCTCTCGGATCGATATCGAGCGCTCGGCCAATCGCGCTCGCATCACGATCTTCACCGCTCGGCCCGGCATCATCATCGGCCGCAAGGGCGCGGAGGTCGAGAAGCTGAAGAACGAGATCCAGTCGCGCACCGCCAAGGAGGTCTACCTCAACATCGAAGAGGTGGTCCATCCCGAGCTGGACGCGCAGCTGGTGGCCGAGAACGTGGCCCTGCAGCTCCAGAAGCGGGTGGCGTTCCGACGGGCCATGAAGAAGGCGGTCACCTCCGCGCTGCGGCTGGGGGCGGACGGCATCCGGATCGCCTGCTCGGGCCGGCTGGGCGGCGCGGAGATCGCGCGGCGCGAGTGGTATCGCGACGGGCGGGTGCCGCTGCACACCATCCGGGCCGACATCGACTACGGGCTCGCCGAGGCGCACACCACGTTCGGGGCCATCGGGGTGAAGGTGTGGATCTTCAAGGGTGAGGTGCTCCCCGCCCAGAAAGCCGCCGCCGAGGGCTAGACCGCCATGCTGATGCCCAAGCGGGTCAAGTACCGGAAGGCCCAGCGCGGCCGGATGAAGGGCAAGGCGCAGCGCGGCTCGACCCTGGCCTTCGGGGAGTTCGGGCTCAAGGCGCTCGAGCC
The DNA here is from genome assembly GCA_041497895.1 of Methylomirabilia bacterium. Classification (GTDB taxonomy): domain Bacteria; phylum Methylomirabilota; class Methylomirabilia; order Rokubacteriales; family CSP1-6; genus CAMLFJ01. The sequence goes on along the minus strand of JBGQHJ010000007.1, from coordinate 57,808 downwards.
GGGCTGGGTGACCAATCGCCAGATCGAGGCGGCGCGCGTGTCGCTGGCCCGCAGCGTCAAGCGCGGCGGGAAGATCTTCATCCGGATCTTCCCCGACAAGCCGGTGACCAAGAAGCCGGCCGAGACGCGGATGGGCAAGGGCAAGGGCAACCCGGAGTTCTGGGTGGCGGTGGTGAAACCCGGCCGGATCATGTACGAGATGGAGGGCGTCGACGAGGCGACGGCCAAGGAGGGGTTCCGCCTGGCCGCCCAGAAGATCGGGATCAAGACCAAGTTCGTGACCCGTACGCGGGCGCTCTGAGGGGATCATGAAGGCGGCCAAGTGGCGTGAGATGTCCGACGAAGAGGTGCAGCAGAAAGCCCGGGAGCTCGGCGAGGAGCTCTTCAACCTGAGGTTCCAGCTCTCGATGGGCGTGGCCAAGAATCCGGCCCGGGTGGCGATCGCCCGGCGGGATCTCGCGCGGGCCCAGACGATCCTGAGAGAGCGGGCGCTGCGCATCCCGCGCACGGCGTAGAGGCGGGGGAGGACAGGACAGTGGGCGTCAAGAAGACGCGAGAGGGCGTGGTGGTCAGCGACAAGATGACCAAGACACGCGTGGTAGTCATCGAGCGCGTGTTCCGTCATCCGCAGTACGAGCGCGTGATCACGCGGTCGAAGCGCCTCAAGGCGCACGACGAGCAGAACGCGAGCAAGGTCGGGGACCGGGTGCTGATCGAGGAGACGCGGCCGCTGTCGAAGGAAAAGCGGTGGCGGATCCTCCAGGTGCTGGCGAGCGCGTCATGATCCAGCCCCGATCCATGCTGGACGTGGCCGACAACTCGGGTGCCAAGAAGGTCCAGTGCATCCGGGTGATGGGCGGCGCCAACAAGCGCTACGCCTCCCTGGGTGACGTGGTGGTGGTGGCGGTCAAGGAGGCGGTCCCGGACGGGACCGTGAAGAAGGGTGAGGTCGCGCGGGCGGTGGTGGTGCGCACCGTGAAGGAGGTGGGACGCCGCGACGGGTCCTACATCCGCTTCGACCGCAACGCGGTGGTGCTGCTCAAGGCCGACGACAACCCGGTGGGCACGCGCATCTTCGGTCCGGTCGCCCGCGAGCTTCGGGACAAGCAGTTCACCAAGATCATCTCGCTCGCTCCCGAGGTCATCTAGAGAACGTCATGGCGATCGCGCACGTGCGGAAGGGCGACACGGTGATGGTGGTGGCGGGGAAGGAGCGCGGCAAGAAGGGCAAGGTGCTGCGCGTGATCCCCGAGAAGGGCCGGGTGGTGGTGGAGCGTCTCAACATGATCAAGAAGCACCAGAAGCCCACCCAGAAGATCCGGCAGGGCGGCATCATCGAGCGCGAGGGGTCGATCCATCTCTCCAACGTGATGCTGGTGGATCCTAATAGTGACAAGCCGACGCGCGTCGGAATGAAGGCGTTGTCCGACGGCAAGAAGGTCCGGGTGGCCAGACGGTCGGGCGAGATGCTCGACAAGGCGTGAGGGCGTGATGGCAGAGCCGAAGAAGGCGGAAGGCAAGACGGGAGCGAAGGCGGCCGGAGCCCCGGCCGGCAAGGCGGGTCAGGCGCCCCGACCCAAGGGCGGCGCCAAGGGCGCTCCCGCGGCGGAGCCGCAGGCGCCCGGCAAGCGCGCGAGCGTCAGCGGGGCGACCCCGCCGCGCATGCGCGAGCGCTTCCGGTCGGCGGTGGTCCCCGCGATGATGAAGGAGCGCGGCTATAGCAATCCGTTCCAGGTGCCGCGTCTCGAGAAGGTCGTCATCAACATGGGGGTGGGCGAGGGCAAGGAGAACGCGAAGGTGCTCGACTTCGCCACCGCGGACCTGCAGGCGATCGCGGGCCAGAAGCCGGTGATCACCCGGGCCAAGAAGTCGATCGCCAACTTCAAGCTGCGCGAGAACGTGCCGATCGGCTGCAAGGTGACCCTGCGCGGGCCGCGGATGTACGAGTTCCTGGACCGGCTCCTCAACGTGGCCCTGCCACGGGTGCGGGACTTCAAGGGCGTCCCGCCCAAGGGCTTCGATGGACGGGGCAACTACAACATGGGGCTCAAGGAGCAGATCATCTTTCCGGAGATCGTGTACGACAAGGTGGACAAGGTGCGCGGGATGGACATCACGATGGTGACCACCGCCCGAACGGACGAGGAAGCGAAGGCGCTCCTCACCCACCTGGGCGTGCCCTTCCGGGAGGCGTAGATGGCAAAGACCGCGCTCATCATGAAGCAGCAGCGCCCTCCCAAGTTCAAGTCGCGCGCCTACACCCGCTGCAAGATCTGTGGTCGGCCCCGGGGCTACCTGCGGAAGTTCCAGGCCTGCCGGATCTGCTTCCGCGAGCTCGCGCTCAAGGGCGAGGTGCCCGGCGTGATCAAGGCGAGCTGGTAGCCCCATGCTGAGCGATCCGATCGCGGACTTCCTCACGCGCATCCGCAACGCCAGCCGGGCCGAGCACGAGAAGGTGGACATCCCGTCGTCGAAGCTCAAGCTGCGCATGGCCGAGATCCTCAAGGACGAGGGGTTCATCAAGAACTTCCGGGTCATCGAGGACAACAAGCAGGGCATGCTGCGCGTCTACCTGAAGTACGGCGCGGGCAGCGAGAAGATCATCTCCGGGATCGTGCGCGTCTCGCGGCCCGGCCGGCGGATCTACGTGACCAAGGACAAGATCCCGACCATCCTGGGCGGCATGGGGGTCGCGATCCTGTCCACCTCGGCCGGCGTGATGACCGACCGTCAGGTGAAGAAGCAGCACCTGGGCGGCGAAGTGCTGGCCTACGTCTGGTAGGAGATCCCCAAGCCATGTCTCGAATCGGCAAGAAGCCCATCTCCGTTCCCCAGGGTGTGAAGGTCGCCCTGGACGGCGCCACCGTCCGGGCCGAGGGGCCCAAGGGGAAGCTGAGTCAGGCCATCCCGTCCGGCCTGTCGGTGACCATGGAGTCCAACGTGCTGACGGTGGCGCGCAGCTCCGACCACCGCAACGTGCGCGCGCTCCACGGCCTGACCCGGTCGCTCCTGGCCAACATGGTCCACGGGGTCAAGGACGGCTTCGAGCGAAAGCTCGAGATCGTCGGCATCGGCTACCGCTGCCAGATCCAGGGCAAGGCCCTGCAGCTGGCCCTCGGCTACTCGCACCCGGTCGTCTTCCCGCTGCCGGATGGGATCCAGGCCGAGGTCGACCGCCAGGTCTCGATCACCCTCCGGGGCGCGGACAAGGCGCTGCTCGGCCAGACCGCGGCCAAGCTGCGGGCGCTCCGGAAGCCCGACCCCTACAAGGGCAAGGGCATCAAGTACGCGGACGAATACATCCGACGGAAGGTCGGCAAGAAGGCGGGGGCCAAGTAATGCTGACCGGCAAGAAGATCGAGGGGCGGAGGATCCGTCACCTGCGTATCCGGACCCGGGTGATCGGCACCCCGGAGCGGCCGCGGCTGGCCGTGTTCCGGAGCCTGAACCACATCTACGCGCAGGTGATCGACGACACCAGCGGGCGGACGCTGGCCGCGGTGGACAGTCGGGCTCCGGACTTCCAGCAGAAGGTGAAGGCGGGCGGCAACGTCGCCGCGGCCAAGATCGTGGGAGAGCTGCTGGCCCAGCGGGCGAAGGCGCGTGGCATCAATCAGGTCGTGTTCGACCGCGGCGGCTATCAGTACCACGGACGGGTGAAGGCCCTGGCCGACGCGGCACGCGCCGCCGGCCTCGGCTTCTAGGGAGGAGCATCGAGTGGCTGAAGCGCGGATTGATCCCAATGCGCTGGACCTGACCGACCGGGTGGTCGCCATCAACCGGGTAGCCAAGGTCGTCAAGGGCGGCCGGCGATTCTCCTTCACGGCCCTGGTGGTGGTGGGGGACGGGCAGGGGCACGTGGGCGTCGGGCTCGGCAAGGCCCGCGAGGTTCCCGAGGCCATCCGCAAGTCGGTGGAGCACGCCAAGAAGGACCTGGTGAAGGTGCCGCTCAAGGACACCACGATCCCGTGCGAGATCACCGGCCACTTCGGCGCCGCGCGGGTGTATCTCAAGCCTGCGGCGCAGGGCACCGGGGTCATCGCGGGCGGCGCGGTGCGGCCAGTGCTGGAGGCGGCGGGGGTGCAGGACATCCTCACCAAGACCCTCGGCACCAACAACCCGCACAACGTGCTGAAGGCGACGATGGACGCCTTCCGCCGGCTCAAGCGGCTGCAGTCGACGTATGCGGCGCGGCGCCGGTCGCTCGACGGCGACGGGCAGGAGGCGGTCGGTGGCAAAGAAGCTTAAGGTCACGCTGGTCAGGAGCATCATCGGGCTCTCCCCGACGCAGGAAGCCACCGTCAAGGCGCTCGGCCTGCGACGGATCCGGCACGAGGTGGAGCACGACGACACCCCGACGATCCGGGGGATGATCGCCACGGTTCCATTCGCGGTGAAGGTGAAAGAATCATGAGGCTCGAGGACCTGAGGCCGGCGCCGGGCTCGACGAAGAACCGCAAGCGGCTCGGCCGCGGCCGGGCGTCCGGTCAAGGCAAGACCTCCGGCAAGGGCCACAAGGGCCAGAAGGCCCGGGCGGGGGGCGGGGTGCGGGTCGGGTTCGAGGGTGGCCAGATGCCGCTCTACCGACGGCTGCCCAAGCGCGGCTTCCTGCCCTACGGAGGCAAGACCGAGTTCGCCATCGTGAACGTGGGCGACCTGTCCGACCGCTTCGCGGCCGGCAGCGTGGTCGACCCGGACGCGCTGGCCGGGAGCCGCCTCATCCACAAGTCGGGGCGCGCCTCGGTCAAGGTGCTGGGCGACGGAGACGTGGGGCACGCCCTCACCGTGCGCGCGCACAAGGTGAGCGAGGGGGCCAAGCAGAAGATCGAGGCGGCGGGTGGCCGCGTCGAGATCCTGCCCGTCCGGGGCGAGAGGGCCGCGAAGTGATCGAAGGCCTGCAGAGCTTCCAGAACATCTTCAAGGTTCCGGAGCTCAAGCGCCGCGTGCTCATGACCCTGCTGCTGCTCGCGGCCTACCGGCTGGGTGCCCACGTGCCCACTCCCGGCATCGACGCGGCGGCGCTGGCCGAGTTTTTCAACCAGGTGCAGGGCACGCTGCTCGGGATGGTCGACCTCTTCTCGGGCGGCAACCTGCGGCGCCTGACCGTGTTCGCGCTCGGGATCATGCCGTACATCTCGGCGTCGATCATCCTCCAGCTGCTGACCGTGGTGATCCCGTCCCTGGAGCGGCTGGCCAAGGAAGGCGAGGCGGGCAAGAAGAAGATCACCCAGTACACCCGCTACGGCACCATCGCGCTCTCGCTCGTGCAGTCCTTCGGCATCGCGGTGGGGCTCGAGAGCATGCGGAGCCAGACCGGGGCGATCCTGGTTCCCGACCCGGGCTGGGGCTTCCGGCTCCTGACCATGCTCACCCTGACCACCGGGACCGCCCTGATCATGTGGCTGGGCGAGCAGATCTCGGAGAAGGGCATCGGCAACGGCATCTCGCTGATCATCTTCGCGGGCATCGTGGTGCGCCTGCCCTCGGCGATCGTGTCCTCCTACACTCTGATCTCCACCGGTGAGCTTCAGCTCTTCGTGTTCCTGGGCCTGATCGTCATGATGGTCCTGGTGACCGCGGCGGTGGTGATCATGCAGGAGGGCCAGCGGAAGATCCCGGTCCAGTACGCCAAGCGGGTGGTGGGGCGGCGGATGTACGGGGGCCAGTCCACCCACATCCCGCTGCGCATCAACACCGCGGGCGTGATTCCGGTGATCTTCGCCTCGTCCCTGATCCTGTTCCCGGCGACCCTCACCCGCTTCATCCACCATCCGTGGATGCAGTACGTGTCGGAGGCGCTCTCCCCGGGGCACGTGACCTATACCGCGCTCTACTGCGCCCTCATCATCTTCTTCGCCTACTTCTACACCGCCATCGTGTTCAACCCGGTTGACCTGGCGGATAACATGAAGAAGTACGGCGGGTTCATCCCGGGCGTGCGGCCCGGCAAGAAGACCGCCGAGTACATCGACCGGGTCCTGACGCGGATCACGCTGCCCGGGGCCATCTTCCTGGCCATGATCTCGGTGCTGCCCGACTTCCTGATCCGGTGGTTCAACACCCCGTTCTACTTCGGCGGGACGAGCCTCCTGATCGTGGTCGGGGTGGCGCTCGATACCGTGCGCCAGATGGAGTCCCATCTCCTGATGCGGAACTACGAAGGCTTCCTGCGGAAGAAGGCCAAGGGCGCATGAGCCGGGTCATCTTCCTCGGCGCCCCGGGCGCCGGCAAGGGCACGCAGGCCCGGCGTCTCGCCGCGGACTCGGGCGTGCCCCAGGTGGCCACCGGGGACATGCTGCGCGAGGCGGTGGCCGAGGGCACGCTGCTCGGCCGCGAGGCCAAGCGCTACATGGACTCGGGAGCCCTCGTGCCGGACGACGTGGTGATCGGGCTCGTCGACGAGCGCTTGGCCCGGCCCGACGCGGCCCCCGGCTACGTGCTGGACGGGTTTCCCCGCACGGTGGCCCAGGCGGAGGCCCTCGACGCGCTCCTGCGGCGGAGGCGGCAGGAGCTCGACCGGGTGATCTTCTTCGACGTGTCGCGCGACGAGCTCATCCGTCGGCTCACCGGCCGCCGGATCTGCCGGCAGTGCGGGACCGCCTTCCACATGGTCTCGGCGCCCCCGAAGATGGCGGGCCGCTGCGACCAGTGCGGCGGCGAGCTGTACCAGCGCGAGGACGACGCGGAGGCCACTGTGGCCCGACGCCTCGACGTGTACCAGACCCAGACCGCGCCGCTCCTCGACTACTACCGCCAGCGCGGTCTGCTGGTACGCGCGGCCGGGGAGGGCCCGGTGGCGGAGGTGGCCGACCGAATCCGCCGGGCGGTGAAGGAGCCGGTGCCGCGGTGATCCTGCTCAAGTCGGCGCGCGAGCTCGGACACATGCGGACGGCGGGACGGATCCTCGCCGAGGTGAAGGACCGGCTGCGCAAGCTGGCCCGGCCCGGTATCTCCACCAAGGAGATCGACGCGGACGTTGAAGCGTTCATCGTCTCCCGGGGGGCCATCCCCGCTTTCAAGGGTTACCGGGGATTCCCCGCCACGGTGTGCATCTCGATCAACGAGGAAGTGGTCCACGGGATTCCCTCCGCCAAGCGAAAGCTTCGCGAGGGGGACATCGTGGGGCTCGATCTCGGCTGCATCGTCGAGGGGTACTACGCGGACTGCGCGATCACCCTGCCGGTGGGGGCGGTGCCGGCCCGGGTGCAGGAGCTCCTCGACGTCACCCGCGAGAGCCTCGACAAGGCCATCGTGCAGTGCCGGGCCGGCAATCGCCTGGGCGACATCTCGCACGCGGTGCAGGAGCACTGCGAGAGCCACGGCTTCGGGGTGGTGCGCGCCTTCGTGGGCCACGGTATCGGCCAGAGCCTCCACGAGGAGCCGCAGATCCCGAACTTCGGCGACGCCGGGCGCGGCCCGGTCATCAAGGCGGGCATGGTGCTGGCGATCGAGCCCATGGTGACGATGGGCTCGTGGGAGGTCCGCGTGCTCGAGGACCGCTGGACGGCGGTGACCGTCGACGGGAGCTGGGCCGCGCACTTCGAGGACACCATCGCGATCACCGAGCGGGGCCCCGAGGTCCTGACCCGGACGGACCAGGGCGTCTAGGACCCACGCACATGGCCAAAGAGGACGCGATCGAGGTGGAGGGTACGGTGGTGGAGCCGCTGCCCAACGCGATGTTCCGGGTCGAGCTGGAGAACGGACACAAGGTGCTGGCCCACGTGTCGGGCAAGATGCGGATGAACTTCATCCGCATCCTGCCGGGCGACAAGGTCAAGGTGGAGCTGTCGCCCTATGACCTGACGCGCGGCCGGATCACATATCGGTTCAAGTAATCGAGCTTGGCGAGGCGCAGCCGAAGGCGAGCCGAGCGGATATATAGAGGGACAAGGGAATGAAAGTTCGTCCGTCGATCAAGGTCCGGTGTGAGAACTGCAAGATCGTGCGTCGCGAGGGCATCGTGCGCATCATCTGCAAGAACCCGCGCCACAAGCAGCGTCAGGGATAGGAGCCAACATGGCACGTATCGCCGGAGTCGATCTGCCGCGGGACAAGCGGGGTCAGATCGCGGTCCAGTACATCTACGGGATCGGCATCCCGTCGGCGAAGAAGATCTTCGCCGACGCGCGGGTCGATCCCAACAAGCGCGTGAAGGCCTGGAGCGACGACGAGACCGGGCGCGTCCGCGACATCATCGAGCGCGAGTACAAGGTCGAGGGTGACCTGCGCCGCGAGGTGTCGATGAGCGTGAAGCGGCTCATGGACATCGGCTGCTATCGGGGCATCCGGCACCGCAAGGGTCTGCCGGTGCGCGGACAGCGGACCCACACCAACGCCCGCACCCGCAAGGGCAAGAGCAAGGGCGTGATGGTGAAGAAGAAGCCGGTCGCCGCCGCGCCTTCCGCCCCGCCGAAAAAGTAAGGAGCCGAGATGGCCGACGCCGCCGAGCAGAAGCCGGACGAGAAAGCCGCCGCCGCGCCCCGCAAGGGCGGGCGCAAGCGGGAGCGCAAGGAGGTCCGCGTGGGCATCGCCCACGTGCAGGCCACCTTCAACAACACGATCGTGACCTTGACCGACAAGATGGGCAACGTGGTCTCGTGGGCCAGCGCGGGCAGCGTGGGCTTCAAGGGCTCCCGCAAGAGCACCCCGTTCGCGGCGCAGACCGCGGCCGAGAACGCGGCCCGCAAGGCGATGGAAGTGGGGCTCAAGCAGGTGGAGGTGTTCGTGCGCGGTCCCGGAGCCGGGCGCGAGGCCGCGATCCGCTCGCTGCAGGCGGTGGGGCTCGAGATCACCGCCATCCGTGACGTGACCCCCATTCCGCACAACGGCTGCCGGCCGCCCAAGCGGCGACGCGTGTAGGAGGAGACGTAAGTGGCACGATATCGAGCCGCCGCCTGCCGGCAGTGCCGGCGTGAAGGCATCAAGCTGTTCCTGAAGGGCTCCCGCTGCTTCACCGAGAAGTGCGCGATCGAGCGCCGGAACTATCCGCCGGGCCAGCACGGCCTGGGTCGCACCAAGCCGACCCAGTACGGCATCCAGCTGCGCGAGAAGCAGAAGGCCAAGCGCATCTACGGGGTGCTCGAGGCCCAGTTCCGCCGGTACTTCGCGTGGGCGGAGGCCGACAAGGGCATCACCGGCGAGAACCTGCTCAAGTACCTCGAGCGGCGTCTCGACAACGTGGTGTTCCGGCTCGGCATGGCCGCCTCCCGCCGGGAGGCCCGGCAGATGATCGGGCACGGGCACATCCAGGTGAACGGGCGAAAGGTCTCGATCCCGTCCTTCATCGTGAAGGTGGGCGAAGCGGTGCAGCTCCGGCCGACTTCGAAGATGCAGGAGCGAGTGGCCGACAACCTGACCGCGGGCCGGTCGCCGGTTCCGCCGTGGCTCGACCTCGACGTGAACGAGAAGAAAGGTACGGTGCGCGGGCTTCCGCTCCGGGAGGACATCCAGATCCCGGTGCAGGAGCAGCTCATCGTCGAGCTGTTCTCGAAGTAAGGCCAAGCGGCCGATAGAAGGGGAATATGGCAAGGATTCCGTTTCAGAAGCCGAAGTCGATCCAGTGGGAGATCCGCTCCGACCGCTACGGGCGGCTGGTCGCAGAGCCCTTCGAGAAGGGCTACGCGCTCACCGTCGGGCACTCCCTCCGTCGCACCCTGCTGTCGATCGTGCCGGGCTCGGCGGTCGCCTGGGTGCGGATCCCGGGAGTGAAGGACCTCGATACGAAGATCCCGGCGGTCCAGGAAGACACGACCGACGTGCTCCTCAACGTGAAGAAGCTGGCGGTGAACGTGCCGTCCGGCGAGCCCACCGAGACCCGGCTCGAGGCCAAGGGGCCCAAGACGGTGACCGGGGCGGACGTGTCGGAGGCAAGCGGGGTCGAGGTGCTGAACCCGGAGCTCCACATCGCGACCCTGGGGGCGGGCGGCTCCCTCTCGATGGACCTGGGCATCGGGGTCGGTCGCGGCTACGTGGCCGCCGATCGGCATCCCGCGGGCACGGTGCCGGCCGGGGCGATCCCGGTGGACGCCGCGTTCTCTCCCATCCAGCGGGTGTCGTACAGCGTGGAGAACGCGCGGCTCGGGAAGGTCACCGACTACGAAAAGCTGATCCTCGAGATCTGGACGAACGGCGCGGTGTCCCCGGAGGAGGCGCTCTCCCGGGCGGCCCGCCACCTGAAGGCCCACTTCGCGCACCTGGCCCCCGAGGGGCGCGAGGAAGAGGACGAAGAGGTCGAGACCTCCGGCGAGGCCTTCCTGCAGGAGAGCCTGGCCAAGCCGCTCGAGGACCTGCCGCTGCCGGCGCGCGCCATCAACGCGCTCAAGAACCACGAGATCATGGTCGTCGCGGACCTGGTCCAGAAGACCGACGAGGACCTGGAGTCGGTGAAGAACCTGGGGGAGAAGTCGATCGACGAGATCAAGACCGCGCTCGCCGCGCTCGGGCTGTCCCTGGGCATGCGCATCGACCCGAACCTGCTGGGCGCCCTCGGCCGCGGGGGCACGAAATGAGGCACGGCAAGGCGGGCTTCAAGCTCGGGCGCGTCACCTCGCACCGCTGGGCCCTCTTCCGGAACCTGCTCGTCGCGCTCTTCCGGCACGAGCGGATCATGACCACCGAGGCCAAGGCCAAGGCGGTGCGCGGGCTCGCCGACCACATGGTGACCCTAGCCAAGCGCGAGGATCTGCACGCGCGCCGGCAGGTGCTGTCCATGGTGCCGGACGCCGAGGTGGTGAAGAAGCTCTTCGATAGCATCGCGGCCCGCTTCAGCGAGCGTCACGGCGGCTACACCCGCATCATGAAGGCGGGCCTGCGTCCCGGCGATCGCGCTCAGATGGTGGTCCTGGAGCTGGTGGACCGACCGGAGGCGCCGAAGGAGAAGGGTAAGAAGGACGCCAAGGCCGAGAAGGCTCCCAAGGAAGACAAGAAGGCCGGCAAGAAGGGTGAGGCCGGGGCGAGTGCCGCAAAGGGGCGGCGGAAGAAGGCGGCGGCCGCCGCGGGGTAGACACCCAGTTTCTCTCGTCCCCGCAGTCCTCCTGTCGGCGGACAATCTTCTAAGTTTTCAGACTCTGTTGAATGCGGGGGCCCAGGAATGGCCCCCGCACTCCCCCAGTCAGCGGGCAACCCGCTTCGGCTGTGTTGGCGTGGTTATTTCAGGTGGTTCTTGAACAGGTCGAGGGTGCGGCGCCAGGCGTCTTCGGCGGCCGGCTTGTTGTAGACGTCGGCGCGCTCGTCGTTGAAGAAGCCGTGGTCGACGCCGGGGTAGATGTGGATCTCGACCGGCTTGCCCGCCTTCTTGATGTCGGCCTCCACCTGGCGCGCGGTCTGCGGCGTCACGAACGCGTCCTTCTCCGCGAAGAGGCCAAGCACCGGGCCGTTCAGGCGGGCATAGGCCGGTTTCACGTTCGGGTGGATGCCGTAGAAGTCCACCACCGCGGCCACGCTCGCATTGGTGCAGCCCGCGAAGAGCGCGAGCTGGCCGCCCATGCAGAAGCCGACCGCGCCCAGCTTTGCGGTCGAGGAGTGCCCGGCGAGGTACTTGGCCGCGCCGGCCAGGTCCTTCTCGGCTCGCTCGATGTTGAGGGCCATGAAGAGCTTGCCGGCCGCGTCCGGCTCGGTCGCTGTCTGTCCGTGGTAGAGATCGGGCGCGAGCGCCGAGAAGCCAGCGGCGGCGAAGCGATCGCACACGTTCTTGATATGGCCGACCAGGCCCCACCACTCCTGAATCACGATCACGCCCGGCCCCTTGCCGGAGGCCGGGGTCGCCAGGTGGCCCTTCGCGGTGTGTCCGTTGCTCGGGAACTCGACCATCTTGCCCGCCATCGCTCTGTCCTTTCGTAGTCGTTGGAGGTGAATCATCTCGGCCGGCGGTTCGGCCTCTTCGCGCTCTTCGCTGCTCATCGGGGTGGCGGCGCTACCGTAACACCATCGGGCTCTCGCGGTGCGTTGCGGGCGCCCTTCGCTGCTCATCGGGGTGACGGCACTACCGTAACACCATCGGGCTCTCGCGGTGCGTTGCGGGCGCCCTTCGCTGCTCATCGGGTGTCGACGCTACCCTAACGCCACGTGCCCTCGCGGGGCGCCGCTGGCGCCCGGCAACGTTCATCGGGGTGTCGACGCCACCGTATCACCACAACGTAACGCCGCGCCCTAGCAGTGCGCGCGGCGCTTGTCCCTCAGGCGTCGGCCCTCTCGGGTGATTTCTTGGAGGTGTCGGGGGTGATGCGGACCGCAAGGACCCGGCGCTTGTCGGCCTCCAGCACCGTGACGGTGTAGCGTCGCACCCGGAATACCTCGCCCACGAGCGGGATGCGGTGCAGGGTGGCGAGGACGAGGCCGGCCACCGTCTCGAAGTCGCCCTTGGGCAGGTCCCACTCGAGCGCGTCGTTGACCTCCTCCAGGCTGGCCCGACCCGCCACCCGGTAGCTCCCGTCGGGCAGGCGCTCGACCGTGTCGGGGGTGCGGTCGTGCTCGTCGCGGATCTCCCCCACCACCTCCTCGACGATGTCCTCGACGGTGACGATGCCGACCGCGCCACCGTACTCGTCTACCACCACCGCCAGCTGCAGCCGGTTCTTCTGCATCTCGCGGAGGAGATCGTCGATGCGCTTGGTCTCCGGGACGTAGGTGGCCGGGCGCATCAGCGCGCGCAGGTCCGGCGCCTCGGCCCCGCGCCGCAGCAGATCCATGGCGGTGACCACGCCGACGATGTTGAACACCCGGTCGGTGAAGACCGGGATGCGCGAGAAGCCGCGCTCCTGGATGAGGCGGACCACGTCGGCGGGGGACGCGGTCTCGGGCAGCGCGGCCACGTCGACGAGGGGCACCATCACCTCGCGCACCGCGGTTTCCCCGAGGTCGAAGATCTTGTCGATCATCTCGGCCTCGCTGACCGTGACGTCGGCCTCCTCGGGTTCCATCTGGAGCAGGAGCTTGAGCTCCTCGCGCGAGACGAACTGGCGGGTGCTCGTGCGCTGGCGTCCGACCAGCGACAGGGCCCCTCCCACGAGGGCGTTGGCCCCCCAGGTGAGTGGGGTCAGCAGGCGGCCCAGCGCCTCGATTACCGGGAACAGCCACAGGATCAAAGCGGTGGCTCGCTCCCGGGCGACTGCCTTCGGGATGACTTCGCCGAAGACCAGCATGATCGGGGTGAGGGCCAGCGTGACCAGGATGGCCGCGGCTCCGCCGACCACCGGCAGGAGCACCCAGGTCGCCACCGACGACGCGGTGATGTGCGCGATGGTCACGCCCATCATGGCGGTGGAGAGCAGCCGCTCGGGACTGCGGAACGCGTCCAGGTACCGGACCGCGGTCCGGTTTCCGCCCTCCGCCATGTGGCGGAGGCGCACCCGGTTGGCCGCGATGAACGACATCTCCGCGGCCGAGAAGATCGCGGTCACCAGCAGGGAGAGCCCGATGATCCAGACGTAGATCACGCGGCCTCGCTCCGCTCGGCCACCTCGGGCAGGGTCACCAGCACCTCGAGCACCCGGGTGCGCTCGACCTTCTCCACCGCCACCCGGATGCCGTCCGCCTCCTTCTTCTCGCCCTTGTGGGGGACGCGCCCGAAGAGGTCGAGCACCCAGCCCCCGACGGTGTCGAAGGAGTCGTTGGGGATCGCGAGTCCGGTGGCCGCGTTCAGCTCGTCGATGGGGAGGCGGCCCGAGACGCGGAAGCTGCGCGGCGCTACCCGCTGGATCAGGCGCTCGTCCTCGTCGTACTCGTCGCGGATCTCGCCGACCAGCTCCTCGAGCAGGTCCTCGAGGGTCACAAGGCCGGCAGTGCCGCCGTACTCGTCGACCACGATGGCCAGGTGGAGCTTCTTGGCCTGGAACTCGCGCAGCAGGGCGTCGGCCCGCTTGGAGCCCGGGACGAAGTAAGGCGGGTGCAGGTGCTGGCGCAGATCGAAGGTGGCCGGCAGGCCGTCGAGGTAGGGGAGCAGGTCCTTGGTGTAGAGCACCCCGACGATCTGGTCGATGGTCTCCTCGAAGACCGGCACCCTCGAGTGTAGCTGCTCGCGAAGCTGGGGGAGGAGCCGGGCGGTCTCGGTGTCGACGTCGAGGCAGAACATGTCGGGGCGGGGGACCATCACCTCCCGCACGAGCGTGTCCTCCAGCTCGAACACGCGATGGATCATCTCGCGCTCGCTGCGCTCGACCACGCCCTCCCGCGCGCCCACGTCCACCAGGGTGCGCAGCTCCTCCTCCGAGATCTCGGGCCGGCCCGCCTGGTGCTCGGAGCCGGCCAGGCGCAGCGTGATGGCGGTGAAGGCACCTAGGCCGACCCGGATCGGCTTCAGAAGAATGGAGAGCCACGCCACCGGCCGATTCACCCAGGTCGAGAAGCGAAGCGGATGCTCGACCGCCAGGGTCATCGGCAGGACCTCGCCGAAGACGGTGAGCAGGAAGACCATGCCCGTGATGGCGATCGCCAGGCCCTTGGAGCCGAAGACCTGCTCCGCGATGGCCGCGGCGAGCGCGGAGGCGCCGATGTTCACCACCGTGATGCCGACCAGCAGGGTCACGAGCAGCTCGTGCGGCTGAGCGAGTAGCGGGGCGAGCGGGCCCGGCGTCTGGCCCTGCTGCTCGGCGAGCTCCTTGAGGCGTGTGCGCCCCAGCGAGAAGTACGCGGCCTCGGCGCCCGAGAGCAGGGCGGAGATGAGCAGCAGCACGCCGAGCCCGATCAGCTCCGGAACGAGCCGGCTATCCACGTGCGCTATCCATGAAAATGCTCGTAGCCGCTCCGCACCGCCACCGGCTCGTCATCGGCGTCCACGAACACCACGCGCCCAGCGTCTCCCTCGATGCGACCGATGACCGTGAGCGGGGTTCCGGTGGCCGCGGACAGGCCGGCGGCGAGGCGGTCCGCCGCGCCCGGCTCGCAGGTGAACAGCAGCTCGTAGTCTTCGCCGCCCCCGACCGCCCAGTCGCGCGCGTTCATGCCGAGGGCGCGGGCCGCGGCCAGGGCCGGGGCGGCGACCGGCACGTGGTCGAGCCTCACGCGGGCGCCCACGCCACTTTCCCGGCAGATGTGCTCGAGATCCGTGGCGAGCCCGTCGGAGCAATCGATCATCGCGTGCACGCCGAGCGCCTCGCCCAGCCAGCGACCCTCGGCCACCCGCGCCCGCGGCCGCAGATGGGCCGCCACGATGTCGGCCAGGGAGCCCGGGGCGAGGCCGCTCGCGCGCGCCCGGTCCGGGCCGACTTCGAGCGCGTAGAGCCCGGCCGCGGACGCCCCGAGGTTCCCGGTGACCGCGATCGCGTCGCCCGGGCGCGCGTCGGAGCGGAGCCTCGGTGCGCCGGGGTGGACGCCGAGCAGCGTCACGTTTACCATCCAGCCATCTGGCGAGGCCGAGGTGTCGCCGCCCACGACCGCGACCGCGTGGGGCGCGGCCGCCTCCGCCATGCCGACGTAGAACGCGTCCACCGCCTCCACGTCCGTTCCGGCGGGCACGGCCAGGGCGACCAGAGCCCACCGCGGAATGCCGCCCATCGCGGCGATGTCGGAGAGGTTGACCTCGAGGGCCTTCCAGCCGATGTCGGCGGGGCTGGCGGAGCTTCGCCGGAAGTGGATGTCCTCGATGAGAAGGTCGGTGGTGGCGAGCAGCCGGTGGTCGGGGGGAACCGTCAGGACCGCGGTGTCGTCGCCGATTCCGACCTCGACGCCCGGGGCCCCACTCGCGACCCTACTTCCCCTGATGCGACGGATCAGCCCACGCTCGCCCAGTCGCCCCAGGTCCACCCGTTCGGGTGGTTCGGATGCCTTCATGCGGGGGCGGCGACCGAGCTGAGCTCGAGGAAGTTCGCCAGCAGCGTCTTGCCCTGGGCGGTGAGGATGGACTCGGGGTGGAACTGCACTCCCTCGACGGGAAAACGGCGGTGGCGAAGACCCATGATCTCGCCGTCCTCCGCCCGCGCGGAGATCTCGAGCTCGGAGGGAAGCCCTGCTTCCAGGACCACCAGTGAATGATACCGCGTCGCCTCGAAGCCGGCGGGCAGCCCCCGGAAGACTCCGCGGCCGTCGTGCGCGATCGTGGAGGTCTTGCCGTGCATCTGCCGCCCGGCGCGGGCCACCGTGCCTCCGAAGGCCTGTCCGATCGCCTGGTGGCCCAGGCACACGCCCAGAATCGGCACGCGGGCGTGGAAGCGCTCGATGAGTGCGAGGGAGATGCCGGCCCCGTCGGGATTGCCGGGGCCGGGCGAGATCACGATGGCCTCCGGGCCGAGCGCCTCGACGTCCTCCACTGTGAGCGCGTCATTGCGCGCCACGTGCATGGTGGCCCCGAGCTCGCCCATGTACTGCACCAGGTTGTAGGTGAACGAGTCGTAGTTGTCGAGAACCAGGATCACTGGGCCGACTCCTGCGAAGCGATGCGAAGAGCGAGGATCATCCCACGGGCCTTCGAGCACGTCTCGAGCCATTCCGTCTTGGGGTCCGAGTCGGCCACGATGCCGGCCCCCACCTGGATCGACGCACGGCGCCCGTGGCACACCACGGTGCGGATGGTGATGCACGAATCCAGGTTGCCCGAGTACGAGATGTAGCCGACCGCGCCACCGTACGGGCCGCGCCGTGTCGGCTCGAGCTCCTCGATGATCTCCATCGCGCGGATCTTGGGCGCGCCGGTGAGGGTGCCGGCGGGGAAGCACGCCGCGAGCACGTCGAACGCGTCCTTGCCGGGTTCGAGGCGGCCCCGCACGTGGCTCACCAGGTGCATCACGTGCGAGTAGCGTTCCACCACCATGAACTCCGACACCTCGACGGAGCCGATGCGGCTGACCCGGCCCACGTCGTTGCGGCCCAGGTCGACCAGCATGACGTGCTCGGCGCGCTCCTTGGGATCGGCACACATCTCGCTCGCGAGGCGGGCGTCCTCCTCCTCGGTCCGTCCGCGCGGGTGGGTGCCCGCGATCGGCCGCTCTTCCACGCGATCGTCCTCGAGGCGCACCAGCACCTCCGGCGACGAGCCGACGATGCTGGTCTTGCCCAGACGCAGGAAGAACAGGTACGGAGAGGGATTGATGGTGCGGAGTGCGCGATACACCGTGAACGGATCGGCCCGCAGCTCGGTATCGAGCCGTCGCGAGATCACGATCTGGTAGGCGTCGCCGGCCGCGATGAACTCCTTCGCCCGTCGCACGCCGTCCATGAACGTCGCCTGATCCATCGTCGAGGTGAAGCCCTCGTCGCCCAGCGCCACCAGCGGGTCGACCGGTGGCAGGGTGAGCGGAGCGGGGGACCGAGCGGGCCGCCGAAGATTGCCCAGCAGCATGCCGATCTTCACCACCGCCGCGTCGTAGGCCCGATCGAGGGAAGCCGGGTCGGTCCTGGTGATGTGGGCATTGGCGATCACCAGCAGCCGGTGGCGCAGGTTGTCGAAGACCAGCAAGCTGTCGGTGAACATGAACACCGCGTCGGGGAGTTTCTGGTCGTCCTTGGCCAGCACGGGTAGCCGTTCCACGTGCCGGATCATGTCGTAGGACAGGAAGCCAACCGCACCGCCCTGGAAACGGGGCAGCCCGGGCACCGGAACCGGCTTGAACTGGGCGAGTAGACCACGCAGGGATTCGAACGGGTCCCGGCCCGGCAGGAGCTCCGTGGTTCCGTCGGCGCGCCGGACGCTGACCCGGCTGCCCTTGGCGGTGAACACCAGGTGCGGGTCGGTGCCCAGGAACGAGTAGCGCGCCCACTTCTCGCCACCCTCGACCGACTCGAGGAGGAACGCGTACGGGCCGGGCCGCAGCCGCAAGAAGGCGGAGAGCGGGGTGTCCAGATCCGCGGCCAGCTCGGCGAAGATCGGGATCAGGTTGCCCTGTCCCGCCAAGGCGTGGAACTCCTCACGCGTCGGTGAGAGCGGAGGCAGGCCGGGGCCCACCGTCGACATGGGTGGCCGCTCAGGCGTTGGCGTCCAGCTTCTTCTTGAGCTGGGCCTTGGGCACTGCGCCGATCACTTGGTCGAGCACCTGGCCGCCCTTGACGAACAGGATGGTCGGGATGGACCGGATGCCGTACCGGGCAGCCAGCGCGGGTTGCTCGTCCACGTTCACCTTCGCGAGGCTCACGGAGCCGTTGCCCTCGCGCACCAGTTCCTCGAGGGTCGGGGCGATGGCCCGGCAGGGTGCGCACCACTCGGCCCAGAAGTCCACCATCATGAGCTCGTTGTGCTTACCCAGTTCCGTGTCGAAGCTGGCCTCGGTGAGATGGAGCGTGGACTCGGCCATGGATCGAGGGTCTCCTTGCCGTCAGATAGGCCGCAGGACAGCGGGTGAGGCTTCCATAAAAAACGCAGTGCCACGCTAGCATAGGCCCCGGACCATCGCAAGTTGGGGCCTGGTGCCGGCGCCCGGGCTCGACCCAGGCCGGTGTCGCAGGGCCCGAGCAACATCGCCCAAGCCTCTGGGCGGCCGACGGTCAGGGGCACCTGCCCTGACAGTGAGCGTCACTGGACGGACGTCCACCCGTTGTCACTCTGGTGCGCCCGGCCGAGAAAACAGGCCCGGACAGCCCGAAAGCCTTGAATCCATGACATCTCCTTGTCTGCCTTGCACATGCTGTCCAAGCCGGCAGAAAACCTCGGTTGGTAGGGGGTTTGCAGTAGATGCACCCCCCTGCGGAGCCCTCAGCGGCCGTCGTGCTGTGGGCCGGGGGTGCGAGGGTGAACCTCAGCCGGGAGGACGAGCGCGTGGGAAAGGTCATGGTGGTGGATGATGCGCTATCGGAGCTGAAGGTGATCGAGGGCATCCTGAAGTCAGCCGGTCACCAGGTGGTTTCCTATCAGGACGGCGAGCAGCTCGAGGACCGCGTGGTGGAGGAGCGGCCCGACGTGCTCCTCCTCGACATCGTGATGCCCAAGCGCAATGGATACGAGGTGCTGCGCGGTATCCGCCGCGATCCCCGCACCAAGGACACCCCGGTAGTCTTCGTCAGCTCCAAGAATCAGGAGAGTGACCGGCTGTGGGGCCAGCGCCAGGGTGCCGCGGACTACCTGGCCAAGCCGTTCACCGCGGAGCAGCTCCTCGGTGTGGTCCGCCAGTTCGTGAAGTAACATCATGGCGCAAACCCCCGGCGGCCTCGCGCTCCCGTCCGCCCTCCCGGAGACACCTCCGGCGCTCCGCGCCTGCCTGTTCGCCGTCTCGGGCTCACGGTTCGCGGTCGACGTGCGCGGTGCGCGGGAGGTGGCCGTGTTCGACGAGCTCACCGTGGTGCCGCGCGCTCCGCGTCAGCTTCTTGGAGTGGCCAATCTCCGGGGCACCGTGATCCCGATCGTCGACGTGGGCCCCTTCCTGGGGCTTCCCGACCTGCGGCCGGCTCGCAGCATGCGCACCTTGGTCCTGCGCGACGGCGCCCTTCTCGCCGCGGTCGCGGTAGATACCGTGCTCGGACTCGAGCCGTTCGACGACGTGCTCTCGCCCGAGGGCCCCGCTCCGGCGGGCCATCGCCCGCACCGGCTCGTCGCGGGATGGCTCACCTGGGCCGGCGAGACGCTGGCCCTGCTGGACGTCCCCCGGATCCTGGCCGTCCTGCGATCCACGCTCGGCGGGGACGAGCCCGCCCGGAGGGTCGAGACATGAACCGGAGAGACTTCCTCGGGATCCTCGCCGCCGGCGCGACCGGCGGCATCCTGGCCGAATCCGCCGCGACGGCCCAAGGTGCCGGGGCTGGAGAGATCCGCATCGGGATGAGCGCCGCGTTCCGCGGTGCCGCCGCGGGCCTCGGCGCCGAGCTCTATCGGGGGGCCCAGGCCTACTACAGCGAGATCAACGCCCGCGGCGGGGTATTTGGACGGCCGATCTCGGTGGTGGCGCTCGACGACAGCTACAATCCCGAGCCCTGCATCCGGAACACGATTCAGCTGCTCGATCGCGAGAAGGTCTTCTTCCTCTCCAACTACGTGGGTACCCCGACGCTCACGCGCGCGCTGCCCGTGATCAAGCAGTACGCGGATCAGCACGTGGTTCTGGTCGGCAATTTCACCGGCGCGCAGCCGCAGCGCGAGGCGCCGTACGCCGATCAGGTCTTCAACGTGCGGGCGTCCTATCGGCAGGAGATGCAGGCGCTGGTCGAGCGCTTCTGGCAGGTGGGCGCGCGCCGCTTCGGCGTCTACTACCAGATCGACGCCTACGGCCGCAGCGGTACCGATGGCGTCGCGCGAGCGCTCGCCGCCCGCAACGCTCGGATCGCGGCGGAGGCCACCTACGTCCGGAACGCGACCTTCGACGAGGACATGGGCATCGCGGTCGCGGCCCTGCGGGAGGCCGGCTGTGATGTCGTGCTCTGCACCGGCGCCTATCAGGGGTGTGCCGCGTTCGTCCGGTCGGCCCGCGACGCGGGTTTCATGGTGCCGATCTCCAACGTCTCGTTCGTGGGATCTGACGCCATGCTCGCACTGCTCGTGAAGCACGGCCGTGCCAAGGGCCGAGACTACACGCGGGGCCTCATCAACTCCCAGGTGGTGCCGAGCTACGACGACGCCGCGCTGCCGGGAGTGGTCGAATATCGGGCCCTGATGGACAAGCACAACCCATCGGTGCCGGAGGGAATCCGCGACGCCAGCTACGTGCCCCAAAAGTACAGCTTCATCAGTCTCGAGGGCTACGTCAACGCGCGGGTGATCACCGAAGCGCTCAAGCGTGCCGGGGCCAATGCGGGTCGTCCGGCTTTCCGCCAGGCCCTCGAGTCGCTTCGCGGACTCGACGTGGGGATCGGGGCGTCCGTGACCTTCACATCCGAGCGCCACCAAGGCCTGGACAGCGTGTACTTCACGCGGGTGGAGGGCGACCGCTGGGTGCCGATCGTGGACTGGTCGGCGGCGGTCAAGGTCTGAGGATCCGGTGAGCGGCGCGAAGCGGGTCTGGAGGAGGCGCGCGATGAACAAGAGCGCGGACGGCGGCCCTGCCGGTAGCGAGCACGTGGCCGGCTCAAGCCCGGCTCACCGGGTACGCTTCGGCCTCCTGGGCAAGATCACGGTGTTCCTGGTGCTCGTCCTCGTGCCCTTGGCCGCGGTGAGCTGGACGGTCGCCTACCGGTCGCTCCAGGAGAGCCTCACCCGCGAGTTCACCGACAAGGGTAGCGCGATCGCCAACAGCCTGGCCAGCTCGGGTGCCGATCTCATCGTCAATCGCGACGCCTCGACCGTGCAGGCGCAGGTCGACGAGTTCGCCAAGATCGCCGGCGTCGCCTACGTGATGGTCTACGACCCACAGCGCGGGTTCATCGCCCACACCTTCGCTCCCGTCGTGCCGAAGGGCATCGTCGAGAAGAACGTGGTGCCTGGGCATTCTCCCCGACCGCAGGTGCGGGAGATCACCTACCCAGATCCGCGCACCGGCCGCCAGCGCGAGATCATCGACATCGGGGTGCCCATGCTCGGCGGTCAGCTGGGCACCGTGCGGGTGGGCATGGACAAGTCGATCATCACCGCGTCGGCGGTCCAGGCGGGTAACTTCTTGCTGCTGGTATTCGGCGGGATCGCGGTCGCGGCAGGCCTGGCCGGGATCATCTTCGCCCAGCGGATCACCCGCCCGGTCAACGCGCTGATGGCCGGGGCCGAGCGCGTGGGGCGCGGCGACCTGTCGCAGCTGGTGCCGGTCACGTCACGTGACGAGATCGGCCAGATGACGGTCACCTTCAACGAGAGCATCGTGCGCCTGCGGGGCCTCGTCCAGACCGAGACCGATCGCGACGAGGAGCGGCGCAAGCGCGAGGACCTGCAGCAGAACATCATCAAGTTCCTCGACACGGTCGTGGAGATCGGCAAGGGCGATCTGACCCGACGGGGCGAGGTGACGTGGGACGTGCTCGGCAACGTGGTCGACGCCATCAACCTGATGGTCGAGGAGATCGCCACCGTCGTCGGCGACGTGCGCCAGGCCGCGCTGCGGGTCAGCGCCGGCTCCCAGGACACCATCGCGATCACCGGCGAGCTGGCGGTGGCCGCACAGGCCCAGTCCCGCGACGCGTCCAGCGTCACGCGCTCGGTGGCGGACGCGATGGGCTCGGTGCGGCGGGTGGCCGAGAGCGCGGACGAGAGCGCGAAGGCCGCGCGTCAGGTGCTGCAGGCCGCCAGCAAGGGCGAGGGAGCGGTGCGCAATAGCCTCGCGAGCATGCAGCAGATCCGGTCCGAGGTGCAGACGATCTCTAAGAAGATCAAGTCCCTCGGCGATCGCTCGCTCGAGATCTCCGAGATCGTGAACACCATTCAGGACATCGCGGCCCAGACGCATCTCCTCGCGCTCAACGCCTCGATCGAGGCGGCCGGAGCCGGCGAGGCTGGCCTTCGGTTCTCGGTGGTGGCCGACGAGGTGCGGAAGCTCGCCGAGCGGGCCACCCAGGCCACCCGCGACATCGGGACCCTGATCAAAGGGGTGCAGGTCGAGACGCAGGAAGCGGTCGTCGCCATGGAATCGGGGACCCACGAGGTGGAGTCGGGCTACGAGGTGAGCCTCAAGGCGGAGGCGGCGCTCCAGGAGATCGGCAAGATCTCGCAGGCGTCGTCGGAGCTCGCAGCCGAGATCTCGCAGGCCTCCCAGCAGCAGGTCCGGGGCGCGGAGGCGATCGCGGGCGCGGTGCAGGCGATCGCGGGCGCGGCGGTGAAGACGGAGCAGGGGGTTCAGCAGAGCCGGCGGAACGTCGAACAGCTGGCCCATCTCGCCGAGGAGCTCACGGTCAAGCTCTCCCGCTTCAAACTGGTGAGCTGAGGCGCCGAATGGCGGATCGACGCGAGCGCGAGCTGATGCTGGGCATCTTCCTCATGGAGGCCTGGGATACCGCCGGGGCTCTCGAGGAAGGGCTGGGTCAGCTGGCGGGAGGCGACGCTCCCTCGGCGGAGGAGCTGGCGCCGCTCGTGGTGCTCGCGCACCGCCTGAAGGGATCGGCGGCGCTCTACGGCTTCCCGGGCGTATCCGAGCTGGCCGGGGCCGCCGAGCGCTTGCTGCAGCGGGCGTCGATCGCCTCCGCCGAGGAGCGGGCCCGCGGCGCCGGATTCCTGGACGGCCTGGTGGGGCTGCTGAAGGAGGTATTCGACGGCATCAGCGCGGTTGGGGTGGAGGACGCGGCCCGGGTCGGCGAGTTCAAGGCCCGCTATCCCGCCTTCCTCGCCTCCGTGCCCAGCGAGGCGCGTGCGACACCCGTGATCCCGTCCGCTCCCGCCGCCGTGCTCGACCCCGTCCGGTCGCCGATCTCCACCGCGCTCGTCCGCTTCTTCACCGCAGATAGCGAGGTGCTGGAGTACTTCCTGCCGGAGGCCGCCGAGCATCTCGAGGCGATGACCACCGCCCTGCTCGCCGTCGAGGGCGGCGCGCGGGACGAGGAAACGCTGGCGACCGTCTTCCGAGCGGTCCATACCCTCAAGGGAGCCGCCTACACGGTCGGGTGCGCGCCGATCGGCGACGCCGCGCATCAGGTCGAGGATCTGCTCGGAGCGGTTCGAGAGGGCCGGCTGGACTTGACCCCCGCGGTGACCGAAGCGCTCTTCGTGGGAGCGACCACGATCAAGCAAGTGCTGGAGAGCGGTGCCGCGGTTTCGGAGAATACGGCGCTCGCCCTGGGGGGCGCCACCCAGGACCTCCGCGCCATGATGGCGTCGGCGCTCGCCGACAGCCCACCGCCGGCAGCGGTTGCGGAGGACGCGGTCGGGCCGGGGGATCAGGTTGCACCGGTCACTGCCGTCGAGTCGGACGTGCCGTTGGCCCCGTCGGCTCCGTCGCTCACACCGGTCCTGCCCGGATTCGTGCGACCGGAGTTTCTCGCCCGGCTGGAGGCGCTGCCGCGACCCGCGCTGCGCTCGGCTGCGGCGCCGACCGGGCCCAGCATTCGCGTGGCCGTCGAGCGGATCGACGCGCTGATGAACCTGGCTGGCGAGCTCATGATCGCCCGAAGCCGTCTCGACCGTAGGCTGCTCCAGCTCGATCAGGTGAGCCAGCTGCTCCTCGCCAGTCGGACGCGGCTCGGGCAGGCCGGGCGAGACTTCGAGTTCCGGCGACACGCTCTCGGGATGCCCCCGCGCGCGCCCCAGGACGGAGCCCCGGAGCGTGACGAGATCGGCGACCTCCGGGACCTGTCCGAGCTCTTCGCCGAGCTCGAGTTCGACCGCTATGATGACATCAACATCCTGGCGCGGAGCGTAGCGGAGATGTCGGCCGACGTCGGCGAGGCCCAGAGCCAGCACGCGGCGCTCCTGCGGAGCGTCCGGGAGGACACGGCCCAGATCCAGCGCCTGACCGCGGCGCTCCGCAAGGAGATTACCCGAGCGCGCATGGTGCCCATCGGCCGGCTCTTTACCCGCGTGGCCCAGCAGGTACGGGAAGCGGCGCGCGCCACCGGGAAGACCGTGACCCTCACGCTCCGAGGTGAGACGGCGGAGGTCGATAACAGCGTCATCGAGCAGGTCGCGGATCCGCTCCTGCACCTCATCCAGAACGCGATCGGGCACGGGATCGAGCCGACCGCCGAGCGAGAGCGCCTCGGCAAGCCCGCCCAGGGCCGGCTGACGCTGTCTGCTTCGCAGGCGGGAGGCTTCGTGCTGGTCGAGGTCGAGGACGACGGCCGCGGGATCGACACGAGTCTCCTGCGCCGGCGAGCGGTGGAGCAGGGCCTGCTCCCGGCCGCGGAGGCCATCGCGCTTTCCGACCGAGACGCCCTCAACCTCATCTTCGTTACCGGGTTCAGCACCGCGGCGGCGGTCACCCGGACATCCGGGCGAGGCGTGGGGCTCGATGTGGTGCGAACCAATGTCAGCCGACTCAACGGCGAGATTCACGTCGAGACCGAGCCGGGCCGCCTGACCCGATTCGTGCTGAAGTTGCCTCTCACGGTGGCCATCGCCGACGCCTTGATGGTTCGGTGCGGCCCGGAGACCCTCGCGTTCCCGCTTACCGCGGTGAGCGTGATGCGCCCGGTCGCCCCCTCCGAGATCATGGGCTCGGGCGGCCGGGAGTGGGTCCGGCTGGATGATCAGGTCATCGATTTGATCCGGCTCGACCGGGTGCTTGGCCTTAGGGCTGCCCCACCGGCCACGCGGCTGCCGGTCGTCGTGCTCCGGGGCGGTGGGAAGCCCTTCGGAGTGATCGTCGACGAGCTGCTCGGGAAAGAGGAGATCGTCATCAAGAACCTGGGCGCGCTCCTCGAGGGTGTCGGCCCGTACTCCGGGGCCACGATCTCCGGCGAGGGGCGAGTGATCCTGCTTTTGGATCCCACCCTGCTGCGCGAGGCGGCCGCGAAGATCCCCTCGCCGATGTCGGCGGTCCCGTCCCGCGAAGAGGAGCAGGCGGCCGACAATGGGGAGGAGCGGCCGCGGATCCTGCTCGTGGACGACTCGGTCAGCATCCGCAAGTTCGTGGGACTGATGCTGGAGAAGGCCGGGTTCGACGTGCTCACCGCGGTGGACGGACAGGACGCGATCCAGCAGCTCACCGAGAAGACCGTCGATGCGGTCATCACGGATCTCGAGATGCCCCGGATGAACGGCTACGCCCTGATCGAGGACTTGCGACGCCGGTCGGTCACCCGGGACGTCCCGGTGATGGTGCTGACCACGAGGGCCGGGTCCAAGCACGTGAGTCTCGCGCGGCGTCTGGGCGTCCGGCACTACGTGGCGAAGCCGGTCGAGGAGCAGAGCTTCATCCGGCTCGTGAGGTCGGTCACGACCGCGCCGGAAGCGGCCCTCTCGGTGTCCGGTCGCGCCGGGACGATGGCGGAGTAGCCGGTGGCCAACGCGAAGGTACTCGTGGTGGACGCCAATCAGGACAGCCGGGCCGCGCTCGCCCACGCCCTGACCGACGCGGGCTACGAGGCCGCGGTGGCCACCAGCGGGTCGTTCGCGCTGACCATGCTCGAGTGGGAGCAGCCCGACCTGATCGTGAGCTACGCGAAAGTCCAGGACATGGACGGCTACGAGTTGTTCACGATGGTCCGGCGCGACCCGGCCACCAAGGACACGCCGTTCCTCCTCCTGGCCGGGCGCGATCGTCCCATCGCCTTGGCCGCGACCGAGGCGGGCGTGGACATGACGGTGACTGGCGACTTCACACTGACCACCGTGATGACCCGCATCAAGGAGCTGTTGGGCGATGCGCCGGCCGCCCCCCCCGCCAAGCCGCGCTCCGAGCAGCAGCCCGCCACGCCGTCCAAGGCGCCGGCGAAGATGCCGGCTCGACCCGCCGCGACCCCGGTCGCCCCTGTGCTCCCGGCGCCTCCGGCTCCCACCGCCCCGCCGGCGAAGCCCGTGGTCGAGCCGGCGCGGAGCAGCTTCCAGGGCTCGCTCGGGGTGATGGACCTGACCGAGCTAACCCAGGTCATCTCGCTCGGCGTCAAGACGGGCGAGCTCCTCCTTTCCCTGTCGAAGGGCGAGGGAATCATCCTGTTCGATGCGGGGCGAGTGGTGCACGCGGAGTTCGCGGAGCGGTCGGGCGAGCCGGCATTCGCGGCGATGGTTGCCGCCTCCCAACGGGAAGGCGAGGCGCGCTTCTGCTTCAACCGGGCGGATCGCGAGGCGGTGGCCGGTCGACCCCGGACGATCTCGCGAAGCGTGGAGCAGCTTCTCCTGAGCGTGGCCCAGGAGATGGACGAGACAAATGAACGCGCCGCCGGGACCCGCGAAGCGGCGAGCACCCGCGCGACGCGGACCGGAGAAGCCTAGCTCATGCCCAAGGTCCTGGTGGTCGACGACAGCCTGAGTGTCCGCAAGGTGGTGCAACGGGCGCTCGAGTCCCGACGTATCGAGGTGCTGTCGGCCGCGTCGGGAAGCGAGGCCCTCGAGCAGATCGGGCGCGAGGCGCCGGACCTGATCGTCTGCGACGTGATCATGCCGGACATGGACGGCTACCAGATCTGTGACTTCGTCAAGAAGCACGAGACGCTCGGCCACACGCCCGTGTTGCTGATCTCGGGCATCGTCAACGGCACCGTGCTTGAGCGCGCCGCCAAGGTGCGCTCCGACGACGTCATGCGGAAGCCGTTCGCGGCGGAGGAGCTGCTGCAGCGGATCGAGAGCCTCCTCGCCGCGCAGAGCCGGCCGCCGGCCGTCGCCGCACCGACTCCCGCGCCGGCGCCGGTCATTCCGCCCGTGGAGCGGCGGGCGCCGGCGCCCGAGCGCGTTCCGGTCACGCCCGAGAGCGCGGCGCCTGCGGCTGACCTCAAGGTCCTCCTCGACGGCGTGGCTCAGCTGCCCGGCGTGTCCCTGACCGCGCTGATCGACCGGGAGGGCGCCCTGATGGAGGCAGCTGGAGGGATGCTGCCGGAAGCGGCGCTCGCCGGCGCGCTCGCGTCCTGCCTCGTCGACTCGACCGGGGGGGTGGGGCAGGCCCTGGCCCAGGGGCGCCTGCAGAGCGTGATTCTCGAATACGAGGCCGGGGTGGTGCTGCTCAATGCGGTCGGCGAGGGTGCGATGCTCGCCGTGGTCCTCGGCGATCCGGCCGTTCTCGGCAAGGTTCGCTACCACGTGAAGAAGGCCCTTCCGGACCTGGTCCGGGCGGTGTGAGGCAAGCGTCCATGAGAACGTCCTACAATTCGACCTCCAGCGCCCGGCGGTTCTCGTCGTGGCTGATGGTGGTGCTGGGGCTGGCTGCGTACGTCGGGCTCCTGTACGGGCTGACCATGCTGCCGCTGCAGCTCGAGGTGCCACTCCCGCACTGGGGTGTCGCGGTCGTCCCGCCGCTCGTGTACGGCTTGCTGGTGGTCCTGTGCGTACGCTGGCCTTCTCCTTTGAGATGGCTCGTCGGGACCGCGCTGCTGAGTGGCCTGCACGTCCTGCTTGGCCTGGCCCGCGGGCCGATCTCCGCGTTTCTCGACCCCTCCCTCGCCGGACGGCAGCTACCGTGGGTGCTGCCTCCGCCGCTGCCCGAGCTCGTTGGCCTCATCCTGCTCCTAGTGCCGCTCCGCGACCTGCTGCGGGCGCGCCCGCGGTCGGCTCGGGAGCGGACGTCGGCCGCCGGGCGTGCGCCGTCCCCGGTACGTGGTCGGCCCATTCCGTTGCGGCAAACACAGCCCGCTCCGGCCGAGAGCCGCTACACGCCGAGCGAGGCGACGGCCGTGCCCCAGATGGAGCCCTCCCTGGGGTCGGTCGTGCCGGTGGCTCCGACTGCTGCTCCGGTCCCGCCGGTGCCGACTCTCGATCCTGGCCCGATGGACGAGGCGAGCAGACGCCGGGCGGCGGCACGGGCCGAGCGCCGCCGAGAGGCCGAGATTGCACGCCCCACTCGGCGATCGGATGTCGTGCTCAGGATCGCGCTCGACCGGATCATGGATCAGCTACCGCCGGGCACGTTCCTCGCGCCCGAGGACGAGGTGGCGGCGAGCCTGAGCGATCCCGGCAACCTGCTCATTCCCGGGCAGCTCGTGGTCACCCAGCTGTCGGAGGGGATCGCGAGGGTCGCGTGGAGCGACATCGTTGATCAGTTCCCTGCGCGGCTCATCGGGCTTGGCAGTGCCGAGATCAGCGAGCATCTCGGCGACGGGCTTCGCCTGCCGCTGGACGAGGTGGTGGGTCAGCTGCCGCACGAGTTGTTCATCGCGGATACTCCGGAGGTCGAGCTCTCGGGTCTCGACCGGATCCCGCTGCCGTTCCATCCACTCGAGGAGTCGGAGCCGTCGCCGAGCGCGCCGGCCCAGATCGTTCCGGAGGTCCCGCCGACCCCGATCATCGAGCGGCCACGAGTAGCGCCCGCCGCCGCGACTCGCGAGCGCGTCGCCCCGGAGTCTCCGCCCGCGCCGCAGATCGGGCCGTCGCCGGTCTCCGCACCGGAGAGGCCGTCGCCGATCGAGGAGCCGGTCGCCTCGGCCCCCGCGCCGATCCATGTTCTCGAGCCGGAGCCGGTTGCCGTTCCGGCGCCCGCTCCGGTCGTCGACGAGCCCACCGTGCGAGTCTCCTTCGACCGGGTAGCCGCCGATCTTCCGGCGGAAGCGTTCCGCGGGCCATTGGATCAGGTGGCGACGCGGATGCAGCACCCGGGCGTTTTGCTCATCCCGCTGTCGCGAGTTCTCCCCCAGCTCGGGGAGGGGCTGATCCAGGTGGGCTGGGACGTGGTCGCGCCCCAGTTCCCCCGCGAGCAGATGGCGGTGTCGGATGCCGAGATGACCGAGCGGCTGCCGAACGGGATCCAGCTGCCTCTCGACGAGGTCATCCGTCAAATCTCCCCGGATCTGTTCATGACCGGCGGTCCGGCCGTCGACGTGAGAGGACTCGAGAGCTTCCCCGCGCCGTTTCAGCCGCTGGTCTCGGACCCAGCGCCCGAGCCGGCACCGGTCGCCGCGAC
Source organism: Methylomirabilia bacterium (assembly GCA_041497895.1). Classification (GTDB taxonomy): domain Bacteria; phylum Methylomirabilota; class Methylomirabilia; order Rokubacteriales; family CSP1-6; genus CAMLFJ01. The sequence goes on along the minus strand of JBGQHJ010000007.1, from coordinate 28,559 downwards.
GGAAGCGCCCGCGCCGACGCCCGTGGCCGAGCCCGTGCCCGAGCCGGAACCCGTGGTGGAGCCGTCACCGGTCTCGAGCCCCGAGGTCGTGCTCGACCGGGCTCCTGGATCGATGTCGATGCCCGAGCCCGCTTCCGCCATTGTGGCGGAGCCGCCTCGGATGGTGGAGGCGCCGCCCGCGCCGGTTGGAGTTCGCCCCGTGAGGGATCTGATCGCGGCAGAGCCCCCGCCCGTGGTGGAGCCGGTCGCCCCGCCGCCGCCGATCGTCGCGGATTGGCCGCCTGTTCCCGAGCCCGTGCTGAGCGTCGAGCCGCCGCCCGTCGCCGCCGCGCCGGCGCCCCTGGTCACGCCACCGGCTCCGATCGAGGTGTCCGAGCCCCGCGGGAAAGAGCCGATCCCTCAGCCGGTCGCCGTGGCGCCGGCGGTGGAGCCTGTGGTCCCAGCCCCGACGAGGCGATGGCCGGTCGCTTCGCCCGTCGAGTCGGGATCGGTTCCCGCGCTTTCGGATCCAGCGACGGCTGCCGAAACCCGGCGCATCCTCACCCTGCTCGCTCCCATCGCCTCGTTCGAGGCGACCGTCCAGTCGATGGAAGGAGTGACCGTGTTTGCGATGGCCGCACCCACCGTGACGCCGGAAACTGCCGCGGCGGCCACCGGGCTGGCCCTGCCCCTGCTCACCGAGAGCCGCGCACCGTGGCCCCTCGATCAGATCACACTCCGTGGTCCCGAGACGGCGCTGGTGCTGACGCCGCTCATTCCGGCGAACGCGCGCGGGCCGGTGCTGGCGACCGCGGCCGCTCGCGGCGGGGCCCTGGCCCTGCTCGAGATGCTCTGCCAGCGGGCCGCTACCAAGGGGAATCGACGGGTGGCGATCCCGGCGGGGCCACCGCCCGGCGAGCGGAGTCGGAGCCTCGTCCCGGTGCCGGTGTCGGCCCAGCTCACGCGCCAGGCAGCGAGTCTCACCGCCTACGGTCGGGTCACCGCGTCGGTGCTCCGTGATACCGAAGGTGAAGGAGTTTTTTACTTCTTCCTGCCGCCCGGCGTCGACGTGCCCGCGGTGGGAGCGTTCGCGCAGGATCTCCAGGCCGTCATCAGGAAGGCTGCGGGGTCCGGCGCCGTGTTCCGCACGGCGGTACTGCGATCCGGGAACACGCTCGTGGTCATCCAGCCCGAGGAGGTCGGGCATGGTCGGTCGATCGTGGTTGTCGCGGGCGGGGAGGTGACCCGACCCGGCCTGGCCTACCGCCAGGTCGAGCGAGCGACCACGACCCTGGCCCAGGCCTGAGGCGATCGATGTCCATCATCAACTACGCGCAGAAAGAGATCAGTTTCAAGGTCGTGTACTACGGCACCGGAGTCGCGGGGAAGACGGCCAATCTCCAGTACATCTACCGGGGGCTGCCGGACGTGAACCGCGGCAACATGGTGTCACTCGCGACCGGGGACGATCGGACACTCTTCTTCGACTTCCTGCCGGTCTCGGCGGTGACGGTCCGGAACTTCGTGGCGAAGTTCCAGCTCTACACCGTGCCCGGGCAGGTGTACTACAACATGACCCGCAAGCTGGTCCTGCGCGGCGTCGACGGCATCGTGTTCGTCGCGGATTCGCAGTGGGACCGGCTGCGCGAAAACGTCGAGAGCTTCCGAAACCTCGAAGAGAATCTGAAGGAGTACGGGTACAATCTTGATGAGATTCCCTACGTGATCCAGTACAACAAGCGGGACCTGCCCAACGTGGCGCCGGTGGAGTACCTCGAATACCTGCTGAACCGCAGGGGCCGGCGGGTCCCGTACTTCGAGTCGGTCGCCGTCGAGGGCAAAGGGGTCTTCGACACGCTGAACACGGTGTCGCGCATGGTCCTCGTCGCCGGTTTCGGACAAGAACAGGGGGCGCTCAATGAGTCTAAATGACAACCTGGCCATCCACGAGGAGGACGCGCAGCGGATCAATGGCGTCCTCCTGCATTTCCTCGGAGAGTCCGGGGCGATGGAGGCGCTGCTGATCGATCGGAGCGGACAGCTTCTCGCCCGGGGTGGCGCGTCGCGGTCGCTCGACACCGTATCGCTGTCCGCGCTCGCGGCGGGCGCGTTCAGCTCGACGGCGGCCATGGCCCGCCTGCTGGGCGAGACCGAGTTCACCATGCTGTTTCACCAGGGGGTGAAGGAGAGCATCCACGTGGCCGCGGTGGACGAGCACGCGATCCTGCTCGCCATCTTCGACAGCCGGACCACGGTCGGCATGGTGCGTCTATTCGCGAAGGAAGCCGGGACCGCCATCGGGGCCATCCTCGCGGAGACTCGGACGCGCCCGCAGCGTACCGGCGCGCTCGCCGCGCCGCTGCACAAGGACGAGGTGCAGTCTTCCCTCCGGGAGCGCCCGGTCTGAGCTGACGGACACCAACCATGGCCCAGATCGAGAGCAAGCCGCTGTCCTCGGAAGAGAAGCGCTCCCTGGCCGAGTCGGCCCGACTCTGCGAGATGATCGTGGAGGCCAATCCTTCGGATACCGGTGCGCTCGAGACCCTGAAGGAAATCTACACCAAGCTGGGCGATCGGGAGAACCTGTCCCGGGTCGTGGCGCGCCTGGCCGGCACGGTGGGCGGGCGACCGTCAGCGAGCGTGACTCCTTCGCCGGAGGTGTCGGCGGGGCCGGTGGCGACGGCCGCGCCCATTCCCGCGCCGGTGGTCGACATGGACCCGGCCGGAGAGAACGGGATCGGGCGGGGGCCGGGCAAGCGGAGCGCCGCCGCGGTGGCGAGCGAGCGACGACAGGGCAGCCTGTCCCGGCTCGGCGATCGTCTGGTGGCCGAGAAGCTCATCACGACCGAGCAGCTACAGCGCGCCCTCGCGGAGCAGAAGGGAAGCGCGGACAAGCTGGGGACCATCCTGGTCCGTCTCGGCTTCATCACCGAGGACAGCCTCGTCTCGTTCCTGTCCAAGCAATACTCGATCCCCGCGATCACGGTCGCGCAGGTCGACCCGGATCCTGACGTATTGAAGCTCGTGCCGGAGCAGATCGCCAAGAAGCACAGCGTGCTACCGATCAAGCGCATGGGGAATACCCTCACCCTCGCGATGGCCGACCCTACCAACGTCTTCGCGCTCGACGACGTGGGTTTCATGACCGGCCTGCAGATCCAGCCGGTGGTGGCGTCGGAGGCGGCGATCCGCAAGGCCTTCGAGCGGCTCTACGAGACCGGGGCCAGCGTCACCGACATGATGAGCGAGCTCGAGGAGGCTGACACCGACGTCGAGGTCGTCGAGGGCGGTGAGGAGACGTTCACCAAGGCCGACGTCTTCGACCTCAAGGAGTCGGCCGACGAAGCCCCGGTGGTTCGGCTCATCAACATGATCCTGACCGACGCCATCCGGCGGGGCGCCTCGGACATTCATCTGGAGCCCTACGAGAAGGTGTTCCGGGTCCGGTTCCGCATCGACGGCGTCCTCCACGAGATCATGACCCCGCCCAAGCGACTCGAAGCGGCGCTGACGTCGCGGGTGAAGATCATGGCCACTCTCGACATCGCGGAGCGGCGGCTTCCCCAGGACGGTCGGATCAAGCTGCGCTACCACCAGCGCGAGATCGACTTCCGCGTCTCGACGCTGCCGACGATCTTCGGCGAGAAGACGGTCATGCGTATCCTGGACAAGGACGCGCTGCAGCTCGACCTGACCGCGCTCGGCTTCGATCCCTGGAGCATGGAGCAGTTCACCAAGGCGATCCACAGCCCCTACGGCATGATCCTGATCACGGGGCCGACCGGCTCCGGCAAGACCACGACGCTCTACTCGGCGATTCACACCATCAACTCGCCGGACATCAACATCATGACCGCGGAGGACCCGGTCGAGTACAACCTGAAGGGCGTCAACCAGGTCCAGGTCAACGACGAGATCGGGCGCACGTTCGCGGCGTGCCTGCGCAGCTTCCTGCGGCAGGACCCTGACGTGATCCTCGTCGGAGAGACGCGAGACCTCGAGACCGCCCAGATCGGCATCCGCGCCGCGCTGACCGGTCACTTGGTGCTCTCGACGCTCCACACCAACGATTGCCCGTCCACCCCCGCCCGACTCCTGGACATGGGCATTCCCCCCTTCCTGGTCTCCTCGTCGCTGCAGCTGATCCTGGCCCAGCGACTTGGGCGGCGCGTATGCCGGGACTGCAAGGAGCCGTACGAGGCGACCGAGGAGAGCCTCGTGCCGTACGGGCACGTGCCCCAGGGCCTCGGCACGATCAACTTCTACAAGGGCAAGGGATGCCAGACCTGCAACTTCACCGGTATGAAGGGGCGGGTAGCGATCTACGAGGTCATGCCGATCTCGACCGAGATCCGCGATCTGATCCTGCGCAATGCGACCACGAACGAGATCCAGGACGCGGCGTGCTCGCAGGGCATGAAGACCCTTCGCCAGAACGCGCTGCAGAAGGTGATCGACGGCGTGACGACGGTCGAGGAAGTCCTGCGGGTGACGCTGGGCTAGGCCGAGGTCAGGCGGCGCCGGCGGTACGCCAGGTGCCGCGCAGGCGGTCGACCGCCCGGCCGAGCGCGCTGCGAACCGCTTCCATGTTCACGTTGCGGTCCGCCACCAGGGTGACGTAGCCGACCGGGCTCCCCCCCACGAAGACGGTTCCGTCGTCGGCGGAGAAGAGCGCGGTCCGGAAGGCGCCGCGGTCCAGGCGGGAAGCTCCTAGCTCCAGCTCCCTTCCCAGCGTCGCCGCGAGTGCAGCCAGCGCTTCCACCGGAAAGCGGGGCGGCAGCTCGGACGTGATCACGAGGCCATCCGGGGTCACGATGAGTCCCCCCCGGACCCCGTCCAGCCGGATCAGCTCGAAGAGCGTCTCGCGGAAGGCCTGGGCCCGCGAGGGGCGCGGGGAAGCGGCCCCGGGATCGTGGGGCGCGGTCGAGTCGGAGGAGGTCTGCGCGTCGGCCATCGCTCAGCTCTTGATGTTGAGATCGGTCCACAGCCGGCCCACCTGGACCAGGCCGGCGCCGACCTCGATCTCGCGCGGCAGCGCGACTCCGAGGATCACCCCACCGTCGCTCCGGATGAACGTCATCTCCGACGAACCCTCGACGACCCCGCGCCGCATCGCGCCAAGGCCAGCACGCGCGAGGGTGGCGGAGGCGATGCGGTACACCTGGGTCATGTGCAGGGAGAGCTGCCGCTGCCGCTCCTCGCTACCCTGCGCGAACACGAGCGTACCGTCCGCGTGGGTGAGAATCAGATCGTGCGCGTTCTGCGGCAGACGGAGACGCTCGGTGTTGATCGCGCCGACCGTGGCCGCCGACGCCGCGGCCGGCGCCGACCAGGTCGCGACCATCTCCTGGAGCGCCTTCGCCTCGGGGAAGTCAGGGAAGTACTGGATTGCCCGGTCCAGGAACGGCCGGCACCCCTCGATGTCGCCCTCTTCCAGGGCGATGCGGGCCAGCCCGAACAGGGCTCGCGGATGGTAGGGGTCGAGGGAGAGCACCCGTCGGAACGAGGTCTTGGCCGCCGGCATCTCGCGGAACACCACGTGGACGTAAGCGTCCAGCAGGTGCCCAACCGCGATATTGGGGGAGACCCGAAGTCCCTCCGCGATGAGGTCGGCCGCCTCTTCGTAGCGGCCCTCGTGGCGGTACTGGTCGGCCAGCCGGAACATCGTCGCCGCGGACCGCGGCTTGACGAGCCCGGTGAGACCGCTCCAGGTGCGCTCGAGGAACGTGGCTAGACCCACTCGCCGACCTCCCTCGTCCAGGGGTTGCCCAGCCTGGAGATCATCGTTGTCGATCATGATAGCACGCAGCCCCCGAGGCGGTTCCAAACTCAGGAGCGCGGCGGGGGTTCCGCCGGGTGGCCGGCGCGGGGGTTCCGAACATCGGTGGGGTCCGGACCCGCCGATGCTATAACTGCTCGCGCGGCCCGATACCATGCGCTTACGCCTTGACGCGAGATCGCTGGCGGCCATGCTGCCCGCGGGTGTTCTCCTCCTGGTCCTGGTCGCCGCCGCCGGCCTCTTCGTGGCCGATGGTGCCCGCGTCATCCGCTTTCCGTATCCGATGGACTACGGAGAGGGACCGTTGCTCGATCAGACGCGACGCCTGGGGCGCCTCGAGCGCCTCTACCGCGCGGACCTGACCGCGCCCCCGTACACCGTGAGCAACTACCCCCCTGTCTACCCGCTGGTGCTGAGCCCGCTCGGCCGGCTCTGGGGGCCGGCATTCTGGTACGGGCGCCTGCTCTCGTGGCTCAGCGTCGTCGCGGCGGCCGCCTTCGTCGGCCTCATCCTGCGCGCTCTCACGCGGGATCGCCTGGCCGCGGTCATCGGCGGGCTCGCGCTGCTGGCCTTTCCCCCCGTGGCCTACTGGTCGTCGCTCTATCGCGTGGACGCGCTGGCCCTGGCGCTGAGCCTCGGCGGGCTCTGGCTGGTGGTGTGGCGGCCCGCGGGTCGGCTCACGGTGCCCGCGGCGGCGCTCCTGCTCGTGGCCGCGATCTACACCCGCCAGTCGTACGGGGTGGCGGCGCCGCTCGCGGCCTGTGTGTGGCTGGGCCAGGCTACCTCGTGGCGCCGGGCTCTCGCTCTGGCCGCTCTCACCGGGGGCCTGGGCGCCGCGCTCTTCCTGGGTCTCGAGCTCGAGACCGGGGGCGGCTTCTCGTTCAATATCGTCTCCGCCAACCTGAATGCCTATCAGGCGGGATCGCTGGCGCAATACCTGACCGACGTGTGGACGCTCATGCCCCTCGCCCTCGCCGCGGTGGCCGCGTTCCTGCTCCTCGCCCCCTGGTTCCGGGTGCCGTCCTGGCGACTGGTCGCGCCCTATGTCCTGGGTGCGGTCGTCTCGGGCCTGACCATCGGCAAGGTCGGCTCGAACGTGAACTACCTGATCGAGCTGGGGGCGGGCGTGAGCCTGTCGATCGGGGCGGTGCTCGCCTGGCAGCGGCCGCGCCGGGCGGTGCACGCCGCGATCGCCCTGCTCCTGGCGCTCGACCTGGCCCTCGTGGTCCTTGTCTCGCCATATCGGACGGTGACCCACGTCCGTCTCAGGCAGGCCGAGGAGGCCCGACGCCTGCTCGACGTGGTTCACCGCGCTCCCGGGATCGTGCTGGCCGATGAGGACATGGGGCTCCTCCCGCTGGACGGTCGCCCCATCTTCTTCCAGCCGTTCGAGATGACCCAGCTGGCCCGGGCCGGACGCTGGGACCAGCATGGGTTCCTCGGCGACATCGAGCGGCAGGCCTTTGCCGCGATCCTGATCTACCGGATTCCCGACGTGCCGCTCCACCGGCAGCGCTGGACCGACGAGATGCTGGGGGCGATCGAGCGGCGCTACGTGCTCGCGGAGCGGGTGGGGGCGACCGAGGTGTACCGGCCGCGCCCCGGGGGCTGAGCGGCGCGCCCGATCGCCACGCGCCCGGTCAGCGCGGGCGATCCGTGGGCAGCTCGATGAGCCAGAACTTCCGGTCGCCCTTGATGACGCGCGTGCCCTGGGTGAAGAACGCGGCCATCAGCTCGAGCTTCGCCACGTTCTCCGAGCGCGGGCGCCGCTCGTCCACGATCGGCGAGCGCTCGTAGTCGAGCAGGATGTCGTGCCGCACCAGCAGGTGGGTGATGCCGTCGGCCTGGACCCGGGCCCGGATCTCCTCGACGCTGGCCGCGGACCGCACGTACCGGGTGAGGGTGTAGTCCTCGAAGATGAAATCGGAGAACGATGGCCGGTCCAGGTGGTAGGTGTCGCGCCGCATGTCGATGAGCCACACTTTGGCGCTCAGCGGGAGGTCGCGGTTCACCATCTGGTAGTACGGATAGTAGTCCAGCCGACGGGCGAGAAAGCTCTCCCGCGGCTCGCCCCCGAGCACGACCCGGGTGGGATCGAGCGTGAGGAACCAGGCCACGAGCACGGGCAGGCCGAGGGCGGCGGCGGCGAGGACGAGGACGCGGAGCACGCGGCCCACGCTCCTTTCGAGCCCCTGGCCGGCCACCGCGATGGCGACGGCCAGGCCCGGCGTCGCGGGCAGGAGGTACCGGAGTTGCTGGCTGGAGAACAGCCAGAAGACGAAGAGGCCGGCCGAGATCACGAGGGCCAGGCGTAGCTCGACGTCGAGGCGGCGCCGCCACAGGGCCCACCCGAGCAGCGGCAGCGCGAAGACGAAGGCGATACCGAGCACGCCGTCGTAGTACGCCGGCTGATCCGGCTGGGCGGCCACGGCAAGCCGGAGCGGTGACCACAGGTAGTCGAGCGGGCTCCGGACGTCTCCGTAGAGCGAGAACAGCGTCTCGTAGAGGCGTGAGCGTTCCAGGTCCCAGCCGGAGGCCTGGGCGGGCCAGATTTCGAGATAGAACGGGAAGAGTGGGCTGCCGGTGCGGATCCAGTTCCGGACGTACCAGGGCGCGGCGATGGTCACGCCGAGGGCGAGCGCTCCCAACACCCGGGCCGCGGTGAGGGCGGTGCCGGGCCGCCTGGCCTCCCGGCCTCCTCGCCCCACCCCCAGGGCGTGGAGCAATCCCAGCAGGGCGAGCGGCAGCAGCAGGAACGCGGCGCTGAGCTTGATCGAGAGGGCGCCGCCGATCCCCGCCGCGACGCCGACGAGATCACGCGATCGCCCGATGGCCCACCAGCGCCCGAACGCGCGCACCGCCAGCGCGGTGTAGCCGGCCAGGGCCAGGTCCACGTAGGCGCTCGCGGCCACGTCGTAGGCGGTGGGGATCCAGGCGATCACCAGCGCAGCGACGATGGCCCACGCGCGGTCTGCGCCCCGCTCACGCGCCCACCCGTACACCGTCATCGCGAGCAGCGGCGCGAAGAGGAACAAGGTCGCGCCGGCCGCGGCCTCGGAGGCCCGGACGCCGAGCGGAGCGCCCAGGAGCATGGCCCATACCGCGTGCATCTCGACCCCAAGGGGGTAGTAACCCGCGATGTTGTACGGCACCTCGATCGCCCGCCCGGCCGCGATCCAGGCCTTGGGAAGGGCGTAGTGGTAGAGGAGGGTGTCCTTTGCGGTCGGCGGCGCGAGGGCACCCACGAGCGCGAGGACCTGTCCGGTGACGATCAGACCCAGCGCCCCGCCTCCGACGGCGCGGCCGACGCCGGCCGCGGTCGGCTGGGCTCGAGCGAGCGCCGAGGCGGCCAGGGCCAGGCCCACGAGCAGGGTCAGGGCCGCCGCCGAGACGCGATAGAGAGGCAGCACGCCGAGGAAGAACCAGACGAGGGACCACGCGCCGGCGCCGAGCAGCCCACGCTCGGCGACTCCCAGGGTAAGCTCGCCGGTCTCGTCCGAGCCGATCCGGTGAACGATCGCATCGCCGAGCCCGTACCAGGCAAGGCCGATCAGGCCAGCGATCAGCAGACCCGTCAGGGAAAGCAAACCGGCCGGGCCCCACACGGGCCCCTGGCCCAGCCGGGAGAGAACGATCCCGATCAGAGCGGGGAGCCTGCTTGCGTCCTCGCCCCGGTTCAGCAGGAAGGCCGTGGCGAGGACGAGCCACCAGGCGCCCGCGACGGCGAGGACGCCGATCCGCCGGGCCGCGGCGGTCATGCCCCGTCAGCCGCCCGTTGCGCCTCGACTCGCCGTGACGACGTAGCCCTGCTGCCGGTCGCGGTCCCGCAGCGCGGGGTCGCGCTCCGCAGGCGGGCCGTACCCGCCCCCTCCCGGCAGGAGCACCTCGACCAGATCCCCCGCGCGCAGCGTCTGCTCGGCCTTCGGGTTGTCGGGAGCTCGCCCGTTGATCAAGACCTGCCCGGGTAGGCCCGGGAGGCCTCCGAAAAAGCCCTGTGCCGGGATCCGGGTGCGGTCGCACAGCACCGAGCATGTGGCCGGCTCGTCGGAGCGCACCCGGAAGGCGATCACCTGCCCGAGCCCGCCCCGGTAGCGCCCATCTCCGCCGGATCCGTCTCGCAACGCCTTGCGCTCGATCAGCAGCGGCGCCAGCGACTCGACCACCTCCACCGGCGTGCCGAGCACTCCCGAGGGGAAGGCGGTCGCCGAGAGCCCGTCTTGCGCCGGCCGGGCCCCGGTGCCACCCGAGCTGAAGAAGGTATAGACCCAGGGGGAGCGGTCCCGATTCTTGCCGGTGAGCTGGATGCCCCAGATATTGGCCGAGCCCTCGGCCATGACCCGATCCGGCACCGCCTCCTTCAACGCGCCCGCGACCACGTGAGGCAGGAAGTGGCCGATGATGTGGCGGGCGGCCACCGGGGCCGGGTGCTGCACGTTGAGGATGGAGCCCTCGGGGGCGGTGATGCGCAGCACCCGGAACGCCCCCTCGTTGTTCGGGACGTCGGGGCTCACGATGACCTTGACCCCGTAGGTCGTGTAGGCCTCGGTGTAGTTCATGACCACGTTGATGCCGCGCCGACTGGCCGGTGAGGAGCCGGTGAAGTCGACCCACAGGTCTTGCCCACTCACCTCACACCGCACCGCGATCGTGATCGGCTCGTCGAACCCGTCCGAGGTGAGGCGGTAGCGGTACTGGCCAGGCCGCAGCTCGCCGATCGCCTGGCGCATCGCGCGCTCGGTTCGGGTGATGATCTCGTCGGCGAGCGGCTCGAGCCGCTCGATGCCGAACTCGTCCATGAACTCGAGCAGCCGCTCCCCGCCCACCGCGCCTCCCGCCACCTGGGCGTGGAAGTCGCCCATCACGAGATCCGGGACTCGCGTGTTGCTTCGGATGATCGCGGCCAGCGACTCGTTGAGCCGTCCGCCCTCGTAGAGCTTCATGATCGGGATGAAGAGTCCCTCTTCGTAGACCTCGCGCGCTTCGGCGGACAGGACGTGGCCGCCGATGTCCGCACTGTGGCAGGTCGAGGCGAAGAACGCGACGCAGTCTCGGCCCCGGAAGATCGGGTTGCATACCGTGACGTCGTTGAGGTGGCCGGAGGTCTTCCACGGATCGTTGGTGATGAGCACGTCGCCGGGCTCGAGCCGCTCGATCGGGTACGCGGCCAGGATGTGCTTCATGGCGAGCGCCATCGAGTTGATGTGCCCGGGCGTGCCGGTGACCGCCTGGGCGATCATGTAGCCGCGCCGGTCGAAGACGCCGGCCGAGAGGTCACCCGCCTCTCGCACGATGGACGTGAACGACGTGCGCATGAGGGCGGCGGCCTGCTCGTTGACCACTCCGATGAGGCGGCTCCAGCAGATGTCGAGCGTGATCGGGTCCATCAGCGTGTCCCTCCGGGTGCCGGCTCGGCCACCAGATTCCGGTGGGCGTCCACCGAGACGAGCGCGCCGGGTCCAATGACGGTGGTGGACTCCCGCTCCTCCACGATGGCGGGGCCCGCGAGGCGGGCTCCCGGCTCCAGTCCGTAGCGATCGTAGACCGGGGTCTCCGCGTAGCCGTCCGCCTCCGGAAAGTAGGCAGCCCGATGCTTCTTGGCGGTGGGCACGGTCGTGGTGCCGACGCCGAGCCCGCTCGTGATGGTTAGATCCGGCGGGGGTCCGGAGATGACCGCGCGCCAGTTGAGGGCCTCGAGCGGCACCCCCATGGGTGTCCGGCTGTAGAGGAGGCGATAGGCCGTCTCGAACGACGCGGTGATGGCCGGCAGGCTGTCCGCTCCCAGGGTCCGCGACGGGATCTCCACGTCCACCTCGTGTCCCTGCCCGAAGTAGCGCATCTCGGCGCTCCGCCGGACCGTGACCTCCCCGTCGGGCACTCCGGCGCCTCGCAAGATGCGCCGCCCCTCCGCTTCCATCTCCTCGAACAGGCGGTTGACGAGCGCCCAGTCGGCGGTGGTCAATCGCTGGGGTGCGGTCCGCACGAAGTCGAACGCGAGCGGGGCGGCCAGCAGCCCGTACGCGGAGAGCGCGCCCGCGCCGTAGGGAACGATCACCTGCGGGACACGCAGGATGCGGCCGACCTGCCAGGCGTGGACCGGCCCCGCTCCGCCGAAGGCGAAGAGCGGGTAGCCGCGCAGGTCCTTGCCGCGCTCGATCCCGTGCACTCGCGCGGCCCCCGCCATGTTCTCGTTGACGACCCGGTGGATGCCCCAGGCGGCCTCGGTGAGGCCCAGGCCCATCGGCCGCGCCACGCGTGCCTCGACGGCCCGCCGGGCTGCCTCGACGTCGAGCCGCATGCGGCCGCCCAGGAAGAAATCGGCGTCCAGGTAGCCCAGGAGCAGGTCGGCGTCCGTGACGGTCGGCTCCTGCCCGCCGGCCCCGTAGCAGGCCGGTCCCGGGTCGGCGCCCGCGCTGTCCGGGCCGACTTTCAGGAGACCCATGCGATCCACGCGGGCCACCGAGCCGCCGCCCGCCCCGATCTCGATCAGCTCCACCACCGGCACCCGGATGGGAAGCCCCGAGCCCTTCTTGAAGCGGTCGGCGCGCGCGACCTCGAACTCGCGCGCGAGCAGGGGCTCGCCACGGTCGATCACGCAGGCCTTGGCGGTGGTGCCGCCCATATCGAAGGAGAGCAGCCGATCCAGGCCCACCTGCCGCGCGCTGCGCGCGGCCGCCAGCGCTCCCGCGGCCGGGCCCGACTCCACGAGCCGGATCGGCACCCGCTTGGCCGTCTCGGGCGTGGCGATGCCGCCCGCGGACATCATGACGTAGAGCCGGCCGGGGACGCCGAGCGCCTGCAGCTTGCGCTCCAGATCGTCGAGGTAGCGCGCCATCAGTGGCATCACGTACACGTTCGCGGTGGTGGTCGAGGTGCGCTAGTACTCGCGAATCTCCGGCACCACGTCGGAGGAGCACGAGACCGGGATCCCGGGGAGGATCTCGGCGCAGAGCGCGGCGAGGGCGCGCTCGTGGACCGGGTTCCGGTACGCGTGGAGCAGGCAGATCGCGATCGCCTCCACCCCCAGGGTCCGGAGCTCCGCGATGGCCGCGCGCGCCTGGGCTGGGTCGAGCGGGCGAAGGACCGCGCCGTCGGCCAGGATGCGCTCGGAGACCTCGATCCGGAGCTGGCGTGGGACCAGGGGCACCGGCGGGTCGATGAAGAGGTCGTACATGTCGTAGCGACCCTCCCGCCCGATCTCGACCGCGTCCCGGAACCCGGAGGTCGCGAGCAGCCCGACGCGCGCGCCCTTCCGCTCGATCAGGGCGTTGGTGGCCAGCGTCGTGCCGTGGATCAGGGCCCGAACCCCGACCGTCCCCGCACCCGCCTCGTGGAGCAGCGTGACCACGCCCTCCTCGACGGCCTGCGACGGGTCCTTGGGCGTGGTCAGGAGCTTGCCGACGCGGACGGCGCCGGTGGTCTCGTCGACCCAGACCAGATCGGTGAAGGTGCCGCCGATGTCGACCCCGATGCGCGACGGATTCCCGCTGGCTGCCATGGCATTCACCTCTTGTAGGCGCGGGCCTCGGCCGCGACCTTGGCCGGATCGAAGTTGTTGATTGCGCCGATCAGCTCGTTGGTGATCAGATCCTTCACGTCCACCTTCTCCTTGATCACGCCCCACTTGAGGAGGAAGTCGGCGTAGGCCGCGTAGTTGGCCTCCGAGTTCTCGCCCCACTTGGCCACGCCCGCCTTGTCGAGCTTCCAGTTGACGATGCGCGCCTGCAGCACCTTGACGTCGTCGCGAATCGCGGTGGCCTCGTCCTTGCCGGTCGGGCGCGTCTGCGGATACACTTCGTAGAGCATCCGGATCGCCGCCTCCGGATTGTTGATGGCGAAGATCGTCCCCTTCGCGTAGCCCCGGGCGACCGCGGCCGCCTCCTTGGGCCGGCTCCGCAGCGTGTCCTCGAGGGCCAGGAAGCCGTTCGACGGGTAGCGGTCGATGGCCCGGGTGTCGAGGATGCGGAGCTTCACCCCCGCGTTCTCCACCATAGCGTACTGGGTGTCATACTGGCTGAGCGCGTCCACCTGCCGGCTCCGGAGCATCGCGGCGGTCTGGGCGCCCTCTCCCGCCACCACCACGTTGATGTCGGAGACCGGGTCCATGCCGCTGGTGGCGGCGAGGGCCCGCGCGATCTGCACCCCGGCCGAGCCCATCGAGATGACCCCGATGGTCTTGCCCTTGAGATCGGTCATCTTCTGCACCGGGCTGTCCGCGGGCACCGCGATGCCGTAGATGTTGCCCTGGTACGCGGTGTAGAAGATCTTGGCCTTCACCCCCTGGGGGCGGGCCGCGGCCAACGGCTCCACGCTCGGCAGCGCGAAGTTGATCTCCTTGGTGGCGACGGTCTTCGTGCAGTCGCCCGAGCCGGCGAGCGGGATGAGCTCGACCTCGACGCCGTCCTGCTTGTACCAGCCCATCTTGGTGGCCACCGCGAACGGGGTCGCCGCGCTCGAGATCGTCCTGGCGCACCAGCCCACCCGGAGCTTGGTCTGGGCGGGCGCGGCGGCGGGGGCGAGACACGGGAGGAGCGTGGCGGCGGCCAGGAGGAGGAGGCGGACGCCGAGAACACGGGGACGGGCGATCATGCGCTGACCCTTTCCTGTTCGATACGCTGCTTCTCGGACGGATCCCAGAAGAGGACGCGCTTGCGAATCATCATGACCCCGCGGTTGAGGAGCAGGCCCACCACCGAGAGGATCAGGAGGATGGAGAACTGCCCGGAGACGTCCATGTTGAAGTTCATGGACTGGATCAGCATGCCGAGGCCCTTCTGGGCCCCGACGAACTCGGCCACGATGGCGCCGATCAGGGCGAAGATCATCGCCACGTCGAGCCCGGCCATCACGAAGGGGAGCGAGTTGGGCAGGCGCAGCATCCAGAAGATCTGGCGCTCGCTCGCGGCCAGCGAGCGCATCAGGCTCACCCGGTCCTCGTCGGCGGACCGGAGACCGACCATGGTGTTGACCAGGAGCGGGAAGAAGGCGATCAGGGCCGCGTTGATCACCTTGGAGGTGAGGCCGAGCCCGAACCAGACCACGATGAGCGGAGCCAGGGCCACCTTGGGGAGCGACTGGAACATGACGATGTACGGGTAGAGGAAGAACTCGACCGGACGGCTCAGGGCCACCGCGGTGCCGAGGACCAGGCCAAGCGCGGAGCCCGCAATGAAGCCGAGGAGTGTCTCGAGCAGCGTGTGGGCGAGGTGCTCGAGGTAGAGCCCGCTGCTGAAGCCGCGCCAGAGGGCCAGCGCAACCTGCGAGGGTGGGGGCAGGATGAAGGCGGGCACCTCGAAGGCGCGCACCAGTGCTTCCCAGCCCCCGACCGAGACGCAGAACAGCAGGACGCTCAGCGCGACGTTCCTCGTGCTCCTCACGCGTCGAGGCCTCCCTTCACGTTGAACAGGCCCCGGATGTGGCGCGTATAGTCGCCGAACTCGGGAGTGGTCATGAGATCGAGCGAGCGTGGCCGCGCCAGCTTGATCCGCAGATCGTCCACGACCCGGCCGGGACGCGGAGTCATGACCAGAACCCGATCGGCGAGGAAGACCGCCTCCGGGATCGAGTGGGTGATGAAGAAGACGGTCTTCTTCCTCTCCAGCCAGATCCGCTGCAGCTCGAGGTTCATGTGCTCGCGGGTCATGGCGTCGAGCGCCCCGAAGGGCTCGTCCATCAGGAGCATGGCCGGGTCGTGGATGAGGGCGCGCGTGATCGCGACACGCTGCTGCATGCCACCGGACAGCTCCCACGGATACCGGCGCTCGAACTCGCGCAGGCCGACCAGGGCGAGCAGGTCCATCGCCGCGGGCATGAAGCGCTGCCGGCCTAGGCCCTGCACGTCGATGGGCAGGAGCACGTTGTCGAGGACGGTGCGCCACGGGAAGAGGACGGGGGACTGGAAGACGACGCCGATGTCCCGGCGCGGGCCCTGGATGGTGCTGCCACGGAGGGACGCGCTCCCGGCGGAGGGCGTCAGGAGACCGGCGAGGATCTTGAGCAGGGTCGACTTCCCGCAGCCCGAGGGCCCGACCACCGCCACGAACTCGCCCTCGTCCACGGAGAAGCTGATCCGCTCGAGGGCGGCGACGCCGCCATCCCGCGTCGTGTAGAGCTTCGACAGATGCTGGACCGAGATCGCTTCCGTGGCCACTTCGCTGGGAGTCTACACCGAAACGGCCGGGCTCTACCGAAACTCCTGCTCGACCCGAGCGGCGAGCTGCGGGTCGCGCTCGCGGAGGATCTCGTACTGCGCGCGGGCGGCGGCGCGGTCGCCGCGGGCGAGGTAGACGCGGGCCATTCCCAGCCGGCCCACCGGGTCGGTCGGGTTCACCGCGAGCGCCTGCTCGAACGCGGCCATCGCCCGGTCCACGCGGCCGTCGGTGAGCAGGGCCCGGCCGAGCGCGTCGAGGGCGGGCACCGAGTCGGGCTTGACGCGCAGCGCCTGCTCGAGCTGTCCGATGGCGTCGGTCAGCTGACCGTCCTCGATCAGGGCGATGCCCAGGTTGGTGCGCGCGACGAAGTCGCCAGGATTGCGGGCGAGCCGGTACCGCAGCTCGGCCTCTCCCTCGTCGCGCCGTCCCATCTGCAGCAGCAGAAGGCCATAGTTGCCGTGGAACTCGGACCGATCGGGCCGGAGGGACAGCGCCCGCCGGAAGAGGACCAGGCTCGCCTCCGACTCCCCGCGGCGCTGCATGATGATCGCCAGGTTGTGAGCGCAGATGGAGCAGGCGGGATCGACCTCGATCCCGCGGCGCCAGAGTGTCTCCGGGTCGTGCCAGACCCCGGTCTGGATCCGCGCCATCGTCGCGAGGCCGGCGAGCCAGAGACCGGCCAGGCCGAGGGCGACCACCGCGACCGCGGTGCCTAACCCGCCGCGCCGCCGCCGGGCCTCCGCACCGGCGACCACCGCCGCGCCGACGAGGAGCGCGAATCCCGCGCAGGGCACGTAGGTGTTGCGATCGGCCCCGAGATGGTTGCCGGTGTGGACCACCCCGCTCACCGGCGCCAGCATCACCAGGTAGAACATCCACGCCGCGAGGCCCGCCGGCCAGCGCCCGCGCAGAAGCCAAACCGCCGCGGTGATCCCGATCGCCCCGACCGCGCTCAACAGGTACGGGGGATCCATCAGGCTGAGCCGCGCGGGCAGCTCGTAGATCGGCCCGAGGCGCGACGGGACGAGCGTTTTCCATACGTGGAACCAGACATTGTAGAGGACCATCACGACCCGGGCGGCGGGCTCGGCGTCGGTCAGGTAGCCGGTCGTGCGTTGGACGTAGTAGGCGGTCGCCGCGGCCCCGGCCGCGAGGGCGGCGAACGGGATCTTCTCGAGCCAGACCGACCACGCCCGCGGGCTCGCCCAGTCCCGAACGCTCGGCCCGAGGCGCCGAAGCGGGTAGACGTCGAGGATGATCAGGGCGAGGGGTAGGCCCATCACGATCGACTTCGAGGCCAGCGCGAGCCCGGCGAACACGACGGACGCGACCTGCCAGCCACGTCGTGCGTCGGCCGGGCGCTCGTGAGCCTTGAGGTACGCGAGCAGCGTGAGCAGGAAGAACAGCCCGGACGTGAGATCCCGGCGTTCCGTGATCCAGGCCACCGACTCCACCCGGAGCGGATGCACCGCGAAGAAGAGAGCGGCCGCCACGGCGCCGCATCCCCGGCCCAGTGGGGACGCCGAGGGCATCGCGAGGCCCAGCAGGCGGCGCGCCACGAGGTAGAACAGGCCGCCGCTCGCCGCGTGCAACAGGATGTTGGTGAGATGGTAGCCGAAGGGCCTCATGCCCCACATCGCGTAGTCGGCGCCCAGGGTGAGCCAGGTGACCGGGATCCAGTGGCCCATCACGTTCGCGGTCAGCATCCAGCGAAGCTGCCGCAGCCCGAGGCCCCGGTAGTAGGGGTTGCCCAGGAAGTTGATCGGATCGTCCCAGTCGGTCCAGTCGGCCCGGAGCGCGGGCAGGAAGACCGCGGCGGTGAGGAGAGCGATCTCGATCGGGACGGCCCAGACCGCGACCCGCTCGACAAGCGAGACGGCCCGGTGTCCGGCGACGGTCCCCGGGGCGGGGAGTGACGTCACGCGACGGCTAGGTGCCGGTCGCGGCCAGGTGACGCGCGAACGCCTCGAGGGCGGCGGTCCCCACCGCGGTGTCCTGTTCCCCGTTGCCCCCGCTGATGCCGATGCCGCCGACCACCTCGCCGTCGACCTCGATCGGGAACCCTCCTACGAACACCGCGAAGCGGCCCGGGTGCATGGCGTGGATGCCGAAGGCCTCGTTGCCGGGCAAGGCGGGGCCGGCCGGGGGCTGGTTGAACCGGTGCGTGGCCCGACGATGGCCGGCCGCGGTGAACGCCTTGGCGATGGCGATCTCCACGCCGGTGATCCGCGCCCCGGTCATGCGGTGGAGCGCGATGGGATGACCGCCGTCGTCGCAGACGCAGATCGTCTCGGTCACTCCGATCGCGCGGGCCTTGGCCTCGGCGGCGGCCAGCAACACGAGCGCGTCCTCCAGCGTGAGGCGCTTCACCGTGATCACGGCAGCTCCACGAGGATCTGGTCGGCCTCCAGGCGGACCGGATAGCTCGGCACGCTCGCCCCGCGGCCCGGGAGCACGCACTGACCGGTGCGCACGTCGTACATCCAGCCGTGCCACGGGCAGGCGAGGCGGACGCCGTTGAGCTTGCCCTCGCTGAGGGGACCGCCGCGATGGGCGCACACGTCGCCGCACGCGTAGACGAGGTCGCCGACCCGGGCCAGGACGATCCGGGTGCCGTCGAGTTCCACCAGCTTCGGGTGACCGGCCGGCACCTCGTCCAGCGAGGCAACCCGCCGGGCCAGGCTCACGCGTCTTCCTTGAGAACGAAGGCCCGGTGCAGCCCGGTCATGTACTGCCAGCGCATCTCGGTTGCTTCTCGGACCGCCTCGACGGCTTCGGCCTGCTTCTCCGGATTCGTGCTGTGACGCTCGACGATCTGATAGCCGCGCTCGCCGTGCACCTCGTCGGCCTCGATGTGGATGGCGAAGAACTCCACCTCGTGGTCGGTGAAGCCATAGTGGGTCTTGAGCGGCGGGAGGTTGCGCTTGTAGATGCCGGGCACCTGCGACTCGAGGCCGACCAGCAGGCCGGCCGCCGCGATGTGGAAGGGCTTGCGCGCGGTCTCGTAGCACCACGCGGTCAGCGCGCGCGTGCTCGGGAGCTGCCGCGCGCCCTCGACCTCGGCCCGGGTCACGCCGCACGCCTCCCCGAATCGGATCAGAAGGTCCACGTGCTTGGTGCCGGACTCCTCCTCGATGATGTTCTCGAGCAGGAAGTCCCGCGCGTCCGGGTCGGGGCAGCCGCCGTAGACGATCGCGCACCACCGCGCGAACTGGGAGACGTACTGGTAATGCTGGCACACCCATTGCCCGAGCTGGGCGCGTGTCAACTCCCCGTTGACCCACTTCTCGGTGAACGGGTTCATCCGGCTGTGCCGCGCGTTGACGGCGTGCTCGAGGCGGCTTCGGAACGGGCTCGCGTTCGTCATGGCGTCTCTCCGTGCGTGGTCGAACTCACGTGCGCGGGTCGGTCTGGGTGAGCAGGGCCTGGGTCTGGGCGTCGCGATACTTGCGGAGCGCCGCGCGGATGTGGGGGTGCTTGTTGGCCAGGATGGCCGCGGCGAGGAGGCCGGCGTTCGTAGCCCCCGATTGGCCGATCGCCAGCGTGCCGACCGGGATGCCGGCCGGCATTTGCACGGTGGACAGCAGAGAGTCCATCCCGTTGAGCGCCTTGGACTGGATCGGGACGCCTAGTACCGGCAGCAGCGTGCGCGCCGCGCTGACCCCGGCCAGGTGCGCCGCGCCTCCGGCGCCCGCGATGATGACCTCGAGGCCCCGGCCTTCGGCTCCACCGATGTACTCGTCGACGAGCGCGGGGGTGCGGTGCGCGGACATCACGTTGACCTCGTAGGCGATCCCGAGCTGATCGAGTGCCTTGGCCGCGTGGGCCATGGTCTCCCAGTCCGACTTGGAGCCCATGACGATCCCCACCAGGGGTGCGGCAGATCCGGGTGACATGGCGGCTAATTCTAGCAAGGCCCCGGGACGTCGTGGGGCGTTTGCGCTGGGCCTTCCTTGCTGTGGCTTTGGCATGTCCGATGCAAGTTATGCGTGCCAAGTGACAGCTCGTCTCGCGAAACCATAGCCCTATCGGGTGGGGTGGGTGCTCAACAAGATACTGTTTCAGTTGATGTTATCTGCCATTTAATGGCTACGTCCTGGGCCCCGTCAGGTCCAGAAGGCGGGCCCTGGGGTGACCAAGAGCGTCGCCTGTCAGACGCTGCTCGTTAGCCGGACAGTGCCCATTCACGCCGGGAGTAGGCGAGGACGATGACGACAGACTCGAGAGAGCAGCTGCTGCGCGACATGGTGCGTATCCGGCGAATCGAGGAGACACTCGCCGAGCTCTACCCGGCTCAGGAGATGCGGACGCCGACCCATTTCTCGATCGGGCAGGAGGCGGTGGCGGTCGGCGTGTGCTCCGCGCTACGGCGGACCGACATCGTCTACAGCGGTCACCGCTGCCACGCGCACTACCTCGCCAAGGGTGGCGATCTGCGCGGGATGGTGGCCGAGCTCTACGGGCGCGAGACCGGCTGCGCGCGCGGACGCGGCGGCTCGGTCCATCTCAACGATCCCGACGCTGGCGTGATCGCCTCGTCGGCGATCCTCGGCCAGACCATGGCGGTGGCGGTGGGCACCGCGCTCGCCTTCAGCATGGACCGCCGCGACGACGTCGCGGTGAGCTTCTTCGGCGACGGCACCGTGGAGGAGGGCATCTTCCACGAGACGCTCAACTTCGCGGTGATGCGGCGGGCGCCGGTGCTCTTCGTGTGCGAGAACAACGGATTCTCCACCCACACGCGCCTCGACGTGCGCCAGCCCGCGGCGGTCCCGATCCACCTCCGCGGCGCCTCCTACGGCATGCCGTCGCGGCTGGTGGACGGCAACGACGTCTTCGCGGTCCGCGAGGCGGCCCGAGAGGGAGTGGCCCACTGCCGCCGCGGCGCGGGCCCCTTCTTCCTGGAGTGCACGACGTATCGCTGGCGCGAGCACGTGGGACCGCTCTGGGACTACGACAAGGGCTACCGCACCAAGGCGGAGGTGGATTCGTGGATCGCACGCTGCCCGATCCGACGCGCCTCGGAGCGGCTCGCGGCTGATGGTGTCTGCACCCTGGATCGGGTCACCGCCTTCGAGTGCGAGAGCCAGAGCGAGGTGGACGCGGCGGTCGCGGAGGCGAGGACGGCACCCTTCCCGGCGGTGGAAGATCTCACGCTCGGCACGTACTGAGGACGACCATGAGGCGACTCACCTACGGGCAGGCGATCAGCGAGGCCACCGTGCAGTGTATGGAGGCGGATCCCAGCATCTTCATCGCCGGGATCGGGGTCGACGACTTCAAGGGGATCTTCGGCACGACCGCCGACGCCTTCCGGCGCTTCGGCCCCGAGCGTGTCTTCGACATCCCGAACGGCGAAAACGCCATGACCGGGATCGCCATCGGGGCCGCCGCGGCGGGCAAGCGGCCGCTCGTGGTGCATCCCCGGAACGACTTCATGTTCCTGTGCATGGACCAGCTCTTCAACCTCGCCGCCAAGTGGCGTTACATGTTCGGCAACCGCGGGGGCGTCCCGGTAGTGTTCCGCGGCATCGTGGGCCGGGGCTGGGGGCAGGGGGCCACGCATTCCCAGAGCCTGCAGGCACTGTTCGCCCACTTCCCGGGGCTCTACGTGGGTCTGCCCGCCTCACCCGCCGACGCGAAGGGACTCCTCGTGAGCGCGCTGCGCGGCACCGGTCCGGTGGTGCTGCTCGAGAATCGCGCGCTCTACGAGCTGGAGGGCGACGTGCCCGAGACTCCCGAGTCGATCCCCTTCGGGAAGGGACGGGTGGTCCGGCCCGGGACCGACGTCACCATCGTGGGGGTCTCCCTGATGGCCTACGAGGCGACCCGCGCCGCCGACATCCTCGCGGAGCGCAACGTCAGCGCCGAGGTGATCGATCTTCGCAGCGTGCGGCCGCTCGACGACGAGATCATCCTGCGATCGCTCCGGAAGACGGGCCGCCTCGTGGTGGCCGACACGAGCTGGGCCCTCTGCGGGGTCTCCGCCGAGGTCGCGGCGATCGCGGCCGAGAAGGGCTGGCAGTATCTCAAGGCCCCGGTGCGCCGGGTCACCCCGCCCGACTGTCCGGCGCCGGTCTCGAAGCCCCTCGAGGACGCCTTCCATCCCAACCCCATGACGATCGCGCAGGCCTGCCTCGACGTCCTCAAGGCGGGCGCGGCGCTCGGAACGAGGGTCGCGGACGTGCAGGCGACCTTCGCGGGACCGTACTGAGATGGCGATCGGGATCCGAGTCAGCGTGTTCCTTCCCGCGTTCAACGAGGTGGACAACCTCGAGCGGTCGGTGGCCGACATCGTCTGGGCCGCCACCCAGGTGCTGAGCGAGTACGAGATCCTGATCATCGACGACGGCAGCACCGACGGGACCGGGCCGCTCGCCGATCGTCTCGCGAGGGAGAATCCGCGGATCCGGGCCATCCACCAGCCGAGGAACATGGGCATCGCGGCGGCCTACGAGCGGGCGCTCGACGAGGCCCGGCTGGACTATTTCAGCTTTCTCGCCGCCGACGGGGAGATCGCCCGGGAGTCGGTCCGCGACATCCTGGGCTCCGTCGGTCGGGCCGACATCGTAGCGCCCTATCATCAGAATCCGCGCGCCCGCCAGCTGCACCGCCGCTTCCTGACCTGGGCGTCGACCGCGCTGGTCAACGTGATGTTCGGACAGCGCATGCACTACTACCAGGGCCCCTGCATCTACCCGGTGTCCCTCGCCCGGGCGCTGCCCAAGAGCGCGGGCGGCTTCTACTTCCTGACCCAGATGCTCATTCATGCGCTCCACGCCGGGTACTCGTACGTCGAGGTGGGACTGACCCACGTGGATCGCACCCACGGCCGCTCGAAGGCGGTGTCGGCCAAGAACATCTTGAAGGCGCTGCGGACGATCGCGCAGGCGTGGTGGGCCATCCACCTGGGCGGCGGGACCGTGGTGCGGAGGGCCTAGCGATGGCGACGAAGCGACCGGCGGTACTCGTGACCGGCGGCGGGGGATACGTCGGGGCGGTCCTGATCCCGAAGCTGCTGGCTCGAGGCTACCGGGTCCGGGTCATCGACCTGTTCCTCTTCGGCACCGACGTGCTGCCGAAGCACGCGGCCCTCGAGCTGGTGAAGGCGGACATCCGCGACGAGAAGGCCGTCGCCACGGCGGCCGCGGGCATGGAGTCGGTCATTCACCTCGCCTGCATCTCCAACGACCCGAGCTTCGAGCTCAATCCGGGGCTGAGCCGGTCGATCAACTACGACTGTTTCGAGCCCCTCGTGAGCATCTCGCGTCGGGCGGGGGTGCGGCGGTTCGTCTACGCCTCGACCTCGAGCGTCTACGGGGTGAGCGACGCGCCGGACGTCACCGAGGACCACCCCCTGGTTCCACTCACCGACTACAACAAGTACAAGGGCATGTGCGAGCCGATCCTGCTCCGTCACCAGGCCCCCGACTTCACCACCGTGATCATCCGGCCCGCCACCGTGTGCGGCTTCTCGCCCCGCCAGCGGCTGGACCTGACCGTGAACATCCTGACCAGCCTCGCGGTCAACCAGCGGCGCATCACCGTGTTCGGTGGCGCCCAGAAGCGCCCGAACATCCACATCGAGGACATCAGCGATCTCTACGTCGAGCTGCTGGACATGCCGGCCGAGACGATCGCGGGGAAGACGTTCAACGCCGCCTACCAGAACCACACGGTGGCCCAGCTCGGCGAGATGGTGCGCTCGATCGTGAGCCGAGAGATGCCGGAGCTCGGCCCGATCGCGCTCGAGACCGTGCCGAGCAACGACACGCGCTCGTACCACGTCTCCTCGGAGAAGATCAAGCGTGAGCTCGGCTGGTCGCCCCAGCGGACCATCGAGGACGCGGTGATCGATCTGTGTGCCGCGTTCCGGGCCGGGCGCATCCCGGATCCGCTCAACGACATCCGCTACTACAACGTGAAGACGATCCAGGCTTCGGGGCTGGCCTGAGCGATGCCCCGCGCCGTCGTCACCGGAGGGGCCGGCTTCATCGGGAGTCACATGGTCGACCTGTTGATCGACCGCGGGTACTCGGTCGTGGTCATCGACAACCTGGCCACCGGGCGGGCCGAGAACCTGGCCCAGCACCGGCGGGAGCCGCGGGTCGACTTCCAGCAGGTCGACATGTGCACGCTGGCGCCGGACTCGCGGGTGTTCAAGGGCGTCGACTACGTGTTCCACTTCGGCGGCGTCGGCGACATCGTCCCATCGATCGAACGACCGCTCGAGTACATGCGGGCCAACGTCGACGGCACCCTCGCGGTCCTCGAGGCGTCCCGTCACGCGGGCGTGCGCAAGTTCGTCTACGCGGCCTCTTCCTCCTGCTATGGGCTCGCCGACGAGCTGCCGACCACCGAGCGGGCCCCGATCCGCCCGGAGTACCCGTACGCGCTCAGCAAGTACCTGGGCGAGAGCACGGCCTTGCACTGGGCGCAGGTCTACCGGCTGCCCGTGATCTCGATTCGCATGTTCAACGTGTACGGGCCGCGCGTGCGCACCACCGGGGCCTACGGCGCGGTGTTCGGAGTTTTCCTGGCCCAGAAGCTCCACCGCAAGCCGTACACCGTGGTCGGCGATGGGACGCAGCGAAGGGACTTCGTGTACGTCACCGACGTGGCCCGGGCCTACCTGATGGCCGCCGAGTCCGGTCAGGTCGGCGAGGTCTTCAACCTCGGCTCGGGCAATCCGCAGACCGTGAACCGCCTGGTCGAGCTGATGGGCGGTGAGGTCGTGCACGTGCCCAAGCGTCCCGGAGAGCCGGACTGCACGTGGGCCGACATCGGCAAGATCCAGCGGGCGCTCGGCTGGAAGCCGGAGATCTCGTTCCCCCAGGGGGTCGACGCGATGCTGGGACAGATCGAGGAGTGGCGGGCGGCGCCGCTATGGACGCCCGAGAAGATCGAGGCGGCCACCCGTACGTGGTTCGAGCACTTGGCGCGATGAAGCCCGACTACCGGCAGAAGGTCAAGACGCTCGAGGATCTCGCGGTGGCCATCGGCCCGCGCCCCCGTGAGCGGACCGTCATCATGTGCCACGGGATGTTCGACATCGTCCATCCCGGCCATCTCCGCCACCTCATGTACGCGAAGGAGAAGGCGGACGTCTTGATCGCGAGCCTCACCGCCGACGAGCACGCCACCAAGGCCGCCTTCCGGCCCTAC
This sequence comes from Methylomirabilia bacterium, assembly GCA_041497895.1. Classification (GTDB taxonomy): domain Bacteria; phylum Methylomirabilota; class Methylomirabilia; order Rokubacteriales; family CSP1-6; genus CAMLFJ01. The sequence continues at coordinate 3,488 of JBGQHJ010000007.1, read as the reverse complement.
GTGCCCCAGGAGCTGCGGGCCTCCAACCTCGCGGCGCTCGAGGTGGTCGACTACGTGATCATCGATCCCCATCCGACGCCGATCGAGCACATCAAGTACCTGCAGCCGGACTACTTCGCCAAGGGCTACGAGTACTTCTCGGAGGGGGTCCCGCCGCGCACCCAGGAGGAGATCGACACCCTCGAGAGCTACGGGGGAGAGATCGTGTTCACCCCCGGCGACGTGGTGTATTCGTCCTCCCGCCTGATCGAGGCGTCGCCGCCGAACCTCGGGGTGGAGAAGCTGCTCGCGCTCATGGAGTCCGAGGGTTTCGGCTTCGACCAGCTGCGCGACGCGCTGCGCCGGATGCGTGGACTGCGGGTGCACGTGGTGGGCGACACGATCGTGGACAGCTACAGCACCTGCTCTCTGCTGGGCGCGACCGCCAAGTCGCCGACCTTCAGCGTCAAGCACGAGCGGACCGATGTCTTCGCGGGCGGCGCGGCGGTGGTGGCCAAGCACGTGAAGGCGGCCGGGGCCGAGGTCACCTTCTCGACCGTGCTCGGCAACGACTCGGCGAAGGACTTCGTGCTGAAGGATCTCGACGAGGCGGGCATCATCGTCCACGGGTTCGTCGATCGCACCCGACCGACCACCCAGAAGGAGCGGTTCATCGCGGACGGATACAAGATGCTCCAGGTGGACCGGGTGGACAATCGGGCCGTCTCGGACAAGGCCTTGCGCTTCCTCAGCGACTCGATGGCCGACAGCCGGCCGGAGGTCGTCATCTTCAGCGATTTTCGGCACGGGATCTTCCGTCCCAAGAGCATCCGGATGCTCCGGGAGCGGGTGCCAGCCGGGGCGATCAAGGTCGCGGACAGTCAGGTGTCGAACCGGTGGGGCAACATCCTCGAGTTCACCGATTTCGATCTGCTGACTCCGAACGAGCGGGAGGCGCGCTTCGCCCTGGGCGACCAGGACTCGGTGGTCCGGCCCCTCGCGCTCCAGCTGTTCCGCCTTGCCCGCTGCAAGCACTTGATCCTCAAGCTCGGCGAGCGGGGCATCCTCGGCTACCGCACGCCGGGACACATGCCGCGGGAGTTCTTCACGGTGGACAGCCTGGTCGACTCGCTGAAGGACCCGGTGGGTGCGGGCGACGCCCTCCTGAGCTACGCGGCCCTCGCGCTGGCCGCGACCGGGGACATCGTGATCGCGTCCGTGCTCGGCTCGGTGTCGGCGGCGCTCGCCTGCGAGCATCAGGGCAACCGGCAGATCACGCCCGAGGAGGTGGAGGAGAAGCTCTACCGTCTGGAGAAGCGGGCCCACTTCGAATGAGATATCTCCTGGTAGGCCTCGGGAACATCGGCGGCAAGCGCCGTGCCGTTCTCGGTGAGCGGTGCGTTGCCACCGTCGACCCCTTCAACGCCGGCGCCGACTTCCAGCAACCGGAGGAGTGCGCGACCGATCGTTACGACGCCGTGATCCTGGCGGTGCCGAACGACGTGAAGATCCGGCTGATGGAATTTTTCCTCGCCCGGGGCAAGCACGTGCTGGTCGAGAAGCCGCTGATCCTCGATCCGGAGACCGCCGGGCAGCTGAGCCGCGCGGCCCGCTCGGGAGGGGCGATCTGGTACACGTCCTACAACTTCCGCTTCGAGCCCAACGTGCTGGCCCTCAAGCGCCACCTGGAAGCGGGAAGCATCGGCCGTCTCTATCGGGTCCGGATGTTCTACGGGAACGGCACCGCCGGGAACATCGCGGGGACCTGGCGGGACAGCCCCTTCGGGATCCTCGAGGACATGGCCTCGCACCTCGTCGATCTCACCGGATTCGTCTTCGGGCGGTTCGGCTCCGAGTTTCGGGTGTGGGAGCGCCGGGGCTACGAGCTCAAAGGTTTCGACCACTGCCTGCTGGCCACCGCCGACCGCGCGGTCACCATCGAGTGCAGCTTCCTGTCGTGGAAGAATCGCTGGCGCATCGAGGCACTGGGCGAGGAGGGCGCGCTCGAGATGAACGGCCTCACCAAGTGGGGCAAGAGCGAGCTCGCGATCCTTCGGCGGCGCCGGCCCAGCGGGATTCCGGACGAGCGACGGGAGATCGCCCAGGGGCCCGATCCCACCTGGGCCGCGGACATCCGGCACTTCGAGGAGATGGCCGCGACCGGGGCCACGTCGTGCGAGAACGATCTCTGGCTGTCGCGCACCGTGCAGGCCGCGGCGACCGCCCGCCTGGAGGGAGGCGCGTGAGCGGTCTTCCCACCGGGTTCCTCGGCCTGTCGCACCTCGGCATCATCTCCGGCATCGGCTGGGCGTCGCTCGGATCCTCGGTGGTGGCGGTGGACCTTGAAGCCGAGCCGGTGGACCGGCTGCGCCGGGGTGAGCTGCCCGTCCACGAGCCTTTGTTGCCCGAGCTGTTCGCCGCGACCCGCGACCGGATGACCTTCTCCACGGATCCCTCCGCGCTCACCGCGTGCGACCTGGTGGTCGTCTCGCGCGACATCCCCACCGACACCGACAACGGAAGCGACCCCGCGGTCGTCGATCGGTTGATCGACGCGGCGATCCCGCATCTACGACCCGGCTCGACCCTGGTGCTGATGAGCCAGGTTTCTCCCGGCTCGACCCGCGCGCTGGCCGCGCGCGTCCAGGCGCGCCGACCGGGGGCGGGGATCGCGGTGTACTACTGGGTGGAGACCCTCATCTTCGGCAACGCGGTGGAGCGGTTCCTCAAGCCCGAGCGGATCATCGTGGGCGCCGAGGATCCGGCTCGGCCGCTGCCGCCCTCGCTGGAGGCGGGTCTGCGGCGCTTCGGCTGTCCGATCCTGCCCATGGGCTACGAAAGCGCCGAGCTCACCAAGACCGCGATCAATCTCTATCTCTTCGGAGCGGTGACCTACGCGAATACCCTCGCCGACCTCTGCGAGGCGGTGGGGGCGAACTGGTCGGAGATGGTTCCCGCGCTGCGGCTCGACCGGCGCATCGGCCCGGCCGCGTACATCCGCCCGAGCCTGGGGGTGGCGGGAGGCAATCTGGAGCGCGATCTCGTGACCCTGCGGGGTCTCGGACACCAGCACGGCGTCGACGTGGCGTACGTGGACACCCTCCTCGCGCACAACGCTCGGCGCTATCGCTGGGTCCAGCGACAGCTCGACCGCCGCGTCCTCGACCGTGACGGGCGCGCGGTGGTCGCGGTGTGGGGGCTCGCCTACAAGAAGAACACCCGCTCCACGAAGAACTCGATGGCGCTCCGGGTGATCGAGAACCTGCGCGGCCGGGCCGAGGTTCGCGCCTACGATCCGCTCGTCAAGGCCCCGGACGTGAACGTGGCCGCCACCCTCGTCGAGAGTCGCGACGCGGCCCTGGTCGGGGCCGACTGCCTGCTGATCCTGACCGACTGGGACGAGTTCGCCTCACCCCCGGGGGCCGGGTTCCAGACGATGCGCCGGCCGGTGGTGATCGACTGCGTGGGCGTGATGGATCCGAGCCGCCAGGCGCTACCGGGAGTGGAGT
>JBGQHJ010000006.1:0-68879 GCA_041497895.1 Methylomirabilia bacterium | reverse complement strand
GTGGGCCCGCCGAGCATGCGGTTCGAGCCGGGCAAGCCCATTCCGCCCGAGATCCTGGCCGGCATGCTGAACGCCGCGCGCCAGAGCCTCTTCGACGGCAACTACTCGCAGGCCATCGCGGCCTACCAGGCCGTCCTCAAGCGCGACGCCAAGAACGTCGACGCGATGACCCACCTGGGCCTCATCGTGTCCATCGGCGGCCACGCCGACGCCGCGCTCGAGACCTTCGACAAGGCACTGGCCATCGACCCAAAGTACCCGCCGGCCTACCTCTACCGCGGCCAGGTGCTCTTCGAGCAGAAGCAGGACTACGCGGGGGCGGTGAAGGCGTGGGAGAGCTTCCTCAAGCTCGTGCCGAACGGCGAGGACCACGACCGGGTCGTGGCGATGCTGCAGGACGCGAAGAGCAAGCAGCAGGCGCGCTAGGCGCCCAGCCGCCGCTCGAGATCGTCGAGCCGGGCCTGCAGCACGTTCACGCGCTCCCTGAGGGCCGCGAGATCGCGCTCGAGAATCTCCCGACGCTCGCCGTCGTCCGTCACGGCCACCTCGATCCGCCGGAGCTGCCGGGAGATGGCGTAGTACTCCTGCTCCAGTCGCTCCAGACGCCGGTAGATCTCGTCGAAGTGGCCGGAGACTTCCCGGAACCGCTCCTCCACCTCCGCCCGAAGCGAAGCGATCCGCTCGTCGACCGCGGTGAGGCGGCGGCTCAGCTCGAGCGTGAGATTGTCCAACCGCCGGTCCATCTCGGCGAACTGCCCGGTCAGGAACTCGACCAGCTCCTGATACTCGCTTGGGCTCATACAGCCTATCTACGCCAACCTATCCCGATGTTCAACCGTATCGATCCGCTGACATGCCGCACCGCCCTCCTCGAATTCGGGCCGGCAGCGTGACACTCCTAGGCGACTGAAACACCCTCGCCACACTGTGGACATAGTGTGGCAATTGACGCCGATCTCCGGCGACGAAGATACTCCCGGCACCATGCGCCCGGTCATCACCGATCCACGCCATCTGGGTCAGATCCTCGTGCAAGCGCGCGTCGTCACCGAGGACATCCTCGACCAGGCGCTGGCCCGGTCCGGAAGCGACCGCCAGCGTGTGGGCGAAGCCCTGCTCTCCCTGGACGCCGCGACCGCAGAGGACATACTCAAGGCGCTAGCGGCCCAGCACGGCTTGCCATACCTCTCCGCCGAGGAGCTGCCCTCGACGCCGCCCGTGCTCAAGGAGCTGTCACCCCGCTACCTGCGTCAGGCCGTCGCCTGCCCGATTGCGGTCGAGGGCACCACGGTCACGGTGGCGACGGCCGATCCCACCGATCCCCTGCTGCTCGACGAGCTCCAGCAGACCCTGCCGCTCTCCATCCGACTCTGCGTGGCACCGGGGCCCGCCATCCTGGAGGCCATCGAGCGAGCCTACGGCGCCAGCACCGCGCTCCAGAAGATCGTCGAGGGCATGGGCACGGCCGGCGATCGCCAGGGCGACCCCGAGGACGACGTCGATCACCTGCGCGACATGGCCTTCGAGGCTCCGGTGGTGCGCCTGGTCAATCTCCTGCTCGAGGGCGCGCTGGCCACCGACGCCTCCGACATCCACATCGAGCCCTTCGAGGACAGCCTGCGCGTGCGCTATCGCGTCGACGGGCTGCTCTACGACCAGGAGTCCCCACCGCGGCGGCTGCAGGCCGCGCTCACCTCGCGCATCAAGATCATGGCCGAGATGAACATCGCGGAGCGCCGGCTGCCCCAGGACGGGCGCATCCGGGTCACCGCGCCCGGCGGCCGGCGGGTGGACATCCGCGTCTCGACCGTGCCCACCATTCACGGCGAGTCGATCGTCATGCGGCTCCTGGACCGCTCCTCGGTGTTCCTGCCGTTCGACCGGCTCGGCTTCGCGCCGGCCGCGGCCCAGGGCTTCGAGGGGCTGATCCACCGCTCGCACGGCATCGTGCTCGTCACCGGGCCCACCGGCTCCGGCAAGACCACCACGCTCTACGCCGCGCTCGAGAAGATCAACCGGACGGATCTCAAGATCATCACGGTCGAGGATCCGGTCGAGTACCAGCTGAAGGGCGTCAATCAGATCCCGGTGCGGCCCAAGATCGGGCTCTCGTTCGCCTCCGGCCTCCGGCACATCGTGCGCCAGGACCCAGACGTCATCATGGTTGGTGAGATCCGCGATCTCGAGACGGGGGAGATCGCGATCCAGGCGGCGCTGACCGGTCATCTGGTCTTCTCCACGCTCCACACCAACGACGCACCGGGCGCGGTAACGCGCCTTCAAGACATGGGCTGCGAGCCTTACCTGGTCTCCTCGGTGCTGAGCGGCGTGCTCGCCCAACGGCTGATGCGCCGCATCTGCCAGGCCTGCCGGGCGCCGGATCATCCGGATCCCGCTTCGCTGCTGGCCCTGGGCGTCACCGACGCGGCCGGCGTAGAGCTCTTCCACGGCAAGGGCTGCGACGATTGCCGCGGCACCGGCTACCGCGGGCGCACCGGCATCTACGAGCTATTCCGCATCACCGAGGAGGCGCGGAGTCTGATCGTCCGCAAGGCGCCGGCGGGCGAGATCCGGCGGCATGCGGTCGCGCAGGGCATGGTGACCTTGCGCGAGGACGCGTGGGCGAAGGCGTGTGCGGGGCTCACCACCGTGGAGGAGATCTTGCGCGTGACGCAGGAGGATACGTGAGCCCCCTGCCCCTCACCCTGCCCTCTCTCCAGAGGGGAGAGGGTTCGAAGCCGTGACCGTCTTCGCGTATCGGGCGGCCGACCGCCGCGGGCAGACGGTCGACGGGGTGATGGAGGCGCCGGACGAGCGCGTGGTCGTCGAGCGTCTGCAGCGGGACGCGTACTTCCCGATCGCGATCGACGCGCAGGACCAGCGCCGGCGGCTGCTGGGATTCTCCTGGCCCGAGACGGGGCGGGGCCGTGTCGCCGGGCGCGACCTGGCGGCGCTCACCGAGCAGCTCGCCACCCTGGTCGAGGCCGGCCTGCCGCTCGACCGTGCCTTGGCCATCCAGGCGGAGCTGGCGCCGACACCCCGGCTACGCGCGATCATGGCGGACGTGCTGCGCAGCGTGCAGGGCGGCGCGTCACTGGCCGACGCGCTCGGCAAGCATCACCCCCGGCCGTTCTCGCGTCTCTACATCAACATGGTGCGGGCCGGCGAGAAGGGCGGCGTGCTCGAGTCCACGCTGCGCCGGCTCGCGGGCTTCCTGGAGGAGTCGCAGGAGTTCCGCGACGCGCTGGTCTCCGCGCTCATCTACCCGGTCCTGCTCACCGGCGTGGGGACCGCTGCGGTGATCTTCCTGATCACTTTCGTGATCCCACGCTTCGCGGCCATCTTCAAGGACCTGGGCGCGACGATCCCGCTGCCCACGCTGATCCTCCTCGAGGCGAGCGGGTTCATCCAGCACTACTGGTGGCTGCTTGCCCTCCTCGTCGCGACCGGTGTGGTGGGCAGCCGGATGGTGCTCGCCACCCCGCGGGGTCGGCTCGGCGCCGACCGGCTCCTGCTCCGGCTGCCACTGGCCGGCGAGGTGATCGTCAAGACCGAGGTGGCCCGCTTCACGCGCATCCTGGGCACGCTGCTCCGGAGCGGCGTCGCCATGATCCCGGCCCTCACCGTGGTCAAGGACATGCTCGGCAACCAGGTGCTGGCCCGCGCCGTCGAGAGTCTGAGCGACGGCGTCCGCCGCGGGGCCGGCCTCGCCCAGCCCATGGCGGCAGCCCGCACGTTCCCGCCCCTCGCCGTCCACATGGTGCGCGTGGGCGAGGAGACCGGGCGCCTCGAGGAGACGCTGCTGCAGGTGGCGGCCTCGCTCGAGGCGGACACGCGCAAGCTCGTCAAGCGCCTGATCGCCCTGGCCGAGCCCTGCATCATCCTGGTCATGGGCCTGGTGGTGGGCTTCATCGTGGTCGCCATGCTGATGGCCATCCTCTCCGTCACCGACCTGCCCATATGAGGCGGACCATGTCGCTGCGACGACTGCTCGCGGATCAACGCGGCTTCTCCCTGATCGAGCTGCTGGTGGTCATCATCATCCTCGGGCTCATCGCCGGCCTCGTCGGACCCCGGCTCTTCGGCCGCGTCGGCCAGAGCAAGGTCGCCGCCGCGCGGGCCCAGATCGAGCTGTTCGGCGCCGCGCTCGACCAGTACCGCCTGGACATCGGCGCCTACCCGCCGGCGGGCGCCGGCCTGCAGGCGCTGGTGCAGAACCCGAACCTGGCCGCGTGGAACGGCCCCTATCTGAAGAAGCCGGCGGTGCCGTCCGACCCCTGGGGCCGCCCGTACCAGTACAAGTGCTGCCCCGGCGACCACGGCGACTACGACATCTGGACCACCGGCGGCGACGGCGCCCCCGGCGGCGACGGCGAGAACGCCGACGTCACCTCCTGGGACGTGAAGTGACCCGGGGCTTCTCGCTCATGGAGCTGATCGTGGTCCTCGCGATCCTCGCCATCGCGGCCGCGGTGGTAGCCCCCGGCGTCGGCCGCACCGCCGAGGGCGTGCGGGCCCGCGCGGAGGTCGGGGCGATCGCCGCCTTCCTCCGCTCGGCACGCGAGCAAGCGGTGACCCGCCAGCACGCGATGGAAGTGCGCGTCGACGACGAGACCCACACGCTGGTCATGCGTGATGCCGGAGCACCTGGCGAGGCCGGCCTGCGCGCCGCGCGCGCCATCTCTGCCCTCCTCCGCATCGCGGCCGACCCGCCGGCGCCCCACGTGACGTTCTTCCCCCACGGCATGTCGACGGGGGCCCGCTTCGCGATCTCGGCTCCCGGGGCGCGTGCGTACGTCGTCACCGTGGATGCGCTGACCGGGCGCGTGAGCACCACGAGGGTGGGATCGTGATGACCTCGGTCTCGAGCCCACCCTCACCCCGGCCCTCTCCCTCCCGGGGAGGGCGAGGGAGGGCGGGCGGGTTCACGCTGCTCGAGGTGCTGGTGGCGCTGACCATCCTCGCGGTCGCCATCGTCGCCTTCATGCAGCTCTCGTCCCAGGGGCTGCGGCTGCTCCATCTCTCCGACGACTACCAGCAGGCCGTCATCGTGGCAGACCGCGTCGCGCGTGCCACCGACGTGATCGAGGAGGGCGCGGACGCGGGGCAGGAGGGGCGTTTCCAGTGGGAGCGCCGGGTCACGCTCGTGCCGGTGCCGGAGGAGCTGATACCGGGCGCGGGGCCGCGGCTCCACCTCTACGCGCTGTCGGTGGCGGTGCGCTGGGGCGGGAGCCGCACGCTCGAGCTCGCGAGCCTGCGCACCGTCACGCAGACGGTGGCGCCATGACGGGGGCGCGCTCGGGCCCGGGCCGCCCCTCACCCTGCCCTCTCCCCGGAGGGGAGAGGGGGAGAGGGTTCACCCTGATCGAGGTGGTGCTCGCGCTCGGCATCGCGGCCGCGGTGCTCGTGATCGTCTTCGGCGGCCGGCGCGTCGGGCTGGCCGCGTGGGGCAAGGGCGAGGCGCGCGCGGCCCGGCTCGACCACGCGCGGGGCGTGCTCGTCCTGCTCGAGCGCGCGCTCGACGGCGCCTTTCCCTACCGCTTCGTCCCCGCGGAGCGGCGGGAGCCACGCCTGCTCTTCGAGGGCCGCCCCGACCAGGTCACCTTCGCCACGCTCGCTCCCCCGTTCCCCGCCCCGGTGCCGATCGCGTTCACCGCGGTCAGCCTCTCGAGCGAGGAGGCGGGCCTGACGCTCCGTCAGCAGGTGCTGCCCGGTGCCATCGCGCTCGATCGCCTCCCGCCCGTTCTGGTGGACCCGGAGACGGCGGTGGTGCGCTTCCGCTATCTGGGTGAGGAGCCCGGCGCCTGGCAGGAGGCGTGGGACATGAGCCGTGAGGAGACCATCCCGCGCGCCGTCGAGATCACCCTCGTCGATCGCGAGGCGCCGCGCGGCGCTCCGGCGCAGGTGCTCACCGTGCCGATCCGCGCGTCCATCCCATGACGCGCGAGCGTGGGTTCGTCCTGCTGGCCGTGCTGCTGGTGCTGACGCTGCTGGCGGTGGTCGTGACCGAGCTCGCCTTCTCGGCCCGCCTCGAGGCCTCGATGGTGCGCTCCTATCGCGACGGCGTGCTGGCCCGGCACCTGGCCGAGGCCGCGGTGCAGCAGGCCATCCGCGAGATCGCGACCCCGGCGCAGGTGGCCGCGCTGGACGAGACCGGGCAGCTCGTCTTCTATCGCGCCCTGCCCGGCCAGACCACGCCGACCCGGCTCCCCGCCCTGCCCCGCGCGCGGGTGGCGCTGGGTCCCGGCGAGTTCTCCTACCGAGTCGCCGACGAGAGCGCGCGACTGTCGCTCAACACCGGCCCCGTCGACCAGCTCGGTCGCCTGCTGAAGGCGCTCGGGGTGGAGCGGTCCGAGCGCGGCATCATCACCGACTCGCTCCAGGACTGGCGCGACGCCGACGATCTGCATCGCCTCCACGGCGCCGAGAGCGACTTCTACCTGGCCCTGCCCGTCCCCTATCGCGCGCGCAACGGGAGCCTTCAGCACGAGGCGGAGCTGCTCCAGATCCGCGGCGTGACCCCGGAGCTGTACGCGGGGAATGGCGAGCGTCCCGGGCTGGGCGAGCTGGTCACCGCGGCGGCGGTGAGCACGGTGAACCTCAACACCGCCTCTCCGCTCGTGCTCGAGGCGCTGGGGCTCTCCGACGCGGAGATCGCCGACGCGGTCCAGACGCGCGTGCGCTCCCCCTACCCGAGCGTGCCGGGCCGCTTCGCGGGCCGCGGGCTGGCGGTCGGCAGCAGCATCTTCCGCATCGAGGCCGAGGGCCGGGTCGCCGGGGTCGTGCGGAGCCGCGTGGTCGCCATCGTCCAGCGCGGCCGCAAGAACGCGCCGCTTGAGGCGACCATCCTGTCCTGGCGCCCGGGGGCCGAGCCATGAGGCCGCCCCGCATCGGCGTCTTCATCCGCGGCGGCCGGCTCACCGTGGTCGCCCTCCGGGGCCACGAGCGGCTGGTGCAGTTCGTGGTGGAGGACGCGGAGGACCCGGCGGCGACCCTGGCCGCGGAGCTGCGCTCCCGCGGGCTCGTCGCGGGCCGCCTGCGCCTCGGGCTCGATCGCCGACTCGCGGTGGTGAAGGCCATCGAGCTGCCACGGGCGGCGGGCGGCGACCTGGCGCGGATGATCGGCTTCGACCTGGAGCGACACGTACCGTTCCCGCCCGAGCGGACGCGCTTCGACTGGGTCGCTCTCCCGGGCCACCCGGAGGAGCCGCGGCGCGTGCTGATGCTGGCGGCCGAGGCGCGCACGGTGGAGCGCCCGCTGGCGCTCGTGTCCGGCGCCAAGCGTCGGCCCGCCGCGTTGACCATGGCCTGCCACGCGCTCCCCGCCCTGCTCCCGCGCGCGCTGCCCGCCCGCCATGCGGTGTGGGCGCACCACCACGACGGCGTGGCCGATCTGCTCTTCCTCGATGGTCCCACGCTGCTCACGAGCCGCCAGGTCGCGGCCGCGGACGCGGCCGAGCTCGCGCGCGAGATCCGGCGGAGCCTACCGGTCGTGCGCTGGAGCGGTCCCGATCTCGTGTGGCTCTCCGGATTCGCGGACGACGACGCATCCGTCTGGCGGGACGCGCTGACGGGCTCGCTCGGCGTCTCCGCGGCCACGCCGCCGTTCGCCGCGGCCGCGCTGCCCCTCGTCGCCCGGCTATCGGCGGACGAGCCGGGCGCGGGCCTGCTCGCGCTGGCCGTCGCGGTCGAGACCCGGAGCCCGTCGCTCGACCTGCTGCCACCGGCGCTGCGACCGTGGGCGCCGTCGCGCGGGCAGCTCGTCACCGCGGCCATGGTCGCGGTCATCGCGGCGCTCGGCCTGAGCCTGGGGCTCGCCCACGTCGTCCGGACCGAGCGGTATCTCGGGCGCCTGACCGCCGAGATCCGTCGCCTCGAGCCGGAGGCGAAGGCGGTCGACGGGCTGGCCGAGGAACTCGGGCGGAAGCGGCGGGTGCTGGCCGCGCTGGCCTCGGCCGAGGAAGGCCGCGTGCCGGCGCTGCCCGTCTTGCGCGAGCTCACCGAGACACTGCCCGCGGGCGCCTGGCTTCAGGCGCTCTCGATGGACCGCCAGGGCGTCGAGCTCACCGGCCAGGCCGACGGGGCCAGCGCCCTCGTCCCGCTGCTCGAAGCGTCGAGCCGCCTCGAGCGCGCGGAGCTCACCTCCCCGGTGACCAAGACCCAGAACAAGGAGCAGTTTCGCATCCGCGCCGCGTGGGAAGGCCCTCGCCCTGCCGCCCCTCACCCTGCCCTCTCCCCTCTGGGGAGAGGGGTTCGATAGATGGCGGCGCTCAGCCTGCGCGAGCGCGTCATCCTCGGGGCCGGCGCCGTAGTGGCGCTCGCGGTCGGCGGCTATCTCTTCCTCGTCGAGCCGCTGGTGGCGCGCGCGCGCGACGCGCAGGCCCTCGTGCCCGCGCGCGAGGCCACGCTCGAGCGGCGCCGGCTGCTGGTGGGTCAGCGGCCGCGGCTTGCGGCAGAGCTGGCCGCCGTGGCCGAGCGGCTCGAGACCGAGTCGGCCCGCCTCCTCCGCGGTCCGACGCCGCCGCTGGCGGCCTCCGAGCTGCAGAAGCTGGTCAAGGAGCTGCTGCCCTCGGGCGGCGTCGAGGTCCGAAGCGAGCGTGTCCTACCGCCGGCCGACCATCAGGGCCTGCAGGAGATCGGCCTCGAGCTCACCCTCGTCGGGAGCATCCGCGACACCGTCGCCGCGCTGGCCCGGCTCGAGCGCACCGATCGACTGCTCGCGCTCAAGGACGTCCGGATCCGCGTGGTCGCTCCCGGCCAGCCGCGCGAGCTGCTGACCACGCTCACGATAGCCGGCTACCTGCTCCCGGGCCTGGGGACCTAGCTCCATGTCCGGGCGGCTTCGCGTCGTCAACGTGGCGCTCGGCCTCGCGGCCTGCCTGCTCGCGGCCGGCCTCGCTCGCGAGCTCCTGGCCGCCCGCCCCCTTCCTCCCCCGCCCGCCCCGCGTGCGGCGCGGCTCGCCGCCACCAGCACGGCGGCCACGTCGACGGAGCCCCCGTCGGCAGCGAGCTACGCCGTCATCGTGGCCAAGAACCTCTTCCACCCCGGCCGGACGGAAGCCCCGGCCGGGCCCGTCGCGGCCGCGGGGCCCAGGCCGGTGCTCCACGGCGTGGTGGTGGACGGGCCGAAGACCCGCGCGTACCTGGAGGACCCGCTGCTCAAGCGTACGTTCGGCTACGGGGTCGGCGACACCATCGGCGGCGGCCGCGTGGAGTCGATCGCCGTCGATCGCGTCGTGATCGGGCGCGGCGACGGGCTGCTCGAGGTGCTCCTGCACGATCCGTCGAAGCCGAGGCCGGCCCCGGCTGCCGCCGCAGCAGCCGGACCGACGGCCCCCTCGGGGCCGGTGCCCGGCGCCGCCGCGCAGACGGGCTTCCCTCTCAGGATGCCGGCGCCACCAGTACCCGCGCCGACCCGGCCATCCGAACCCACCGCGGGAGCAGGCGGGCGATGAGAGCGTGGAGTCGGGCAGCACACTGGCTGCTCATCGGGGCCCTCGGCGCGGGCTGCGCCTCCGCCGCCCCGCCATCCGGCTCATCGGCCGTGGCAAGCCCATCCCTCGACTCCGGTCGACCGCGGGTCGAAGTCACCACTGAGCCGCCGCCCCCTCCACGCGCGCCAGCCCCAGGCGCTCCGGGCTCGTCGCCCGTCCCATCTGCGACCGCGACCACGCCCACCCCCCCCGAGGTGGGCGCCGGGCCGCCTCCCGCTCCCGTCATCGGGGGCACAGACACACCTGCGGCCGCGGTCCCGGCGGCCCGCCCGCCCGCGCGCCAGCTGGTGCTGAACTTCGACAACGCGGACGTGGAGGTCGTGATCCAGGCCGCGGCCGAGATCGTGGGCTTCAACTACGTCCTCGCGCCGACCGCGCGCGGCCGGAAGATCACGGTGCAGACGGTGGGCAAGATCTCGAGCGACGAGGTCTTCCCGGTGCTGCTCACCATCCTCGACGTCAACGGGCTGGCCGCGGTGCGCTCCGGCAACCTGTACCGGATCATCCCGCGTGAGAGCGCGCCGCAGACGCCGGTCAGGACGATCGTCGGCCGCGAGGAGGGCCCCGGCCTGCCGCCCGACGAGGTGGTGACGCAGCTCGTCCCGCTCCAGTTCATCGGCGCCCAGGACGCGGTCGCGCTGCTGCGCCCGTTCGTGCCCGCCCAGGGAGCCCTTGCCGCGCACCGCGAGACGAACCTGCTCATCCTCACCGACACCGCCGCCAACGTGCGCCGGCTCCTCGAGGTGCTCAAGCTCGTGGACGTGGAGGTGGCGCTCAGCGAGCTGCAGATCATCGGGCTGAAGTACGCCGATGCGCAGGAGCTGGCCCAGATCCTGGCTCAGCTCTTCGCCAGTGGCCGGGTCGGCGCCGCCCCCGGCGCCGCCGCCGCCGCACCCCCGGCCCCACCGTCCGCGCCCGGCGTGGTACCGCCGCCTCCGCCCATCACCGGTTCCGGCACTCCGACCGCGGACCGCCCGCTGATAGTTCCCGAGCGCCGCTCCAACTCGCTCGTCGTCCACGCCCGCAAGCAGGACATGGAGACCATCCGCCGCCTGATCGAGAAGCTCGACATCGATCTCTACGGGGGCCAGCGGGTCTTCATCTACTTCGCGGAGAACACCAAGGCCCGCGACCTCGCGACCACTCTCGACGCCATCTACGGGCGTGGCGACCGCGGGCCGGCCATCACCGGCACCCAGCAGGCCCCACCCGGGGCCGCGAGCATCTCGGGACTCTCCGGCTCCTACTCGAGCCGGCCTCTGTCATCCACCCTTCCGCCCCCGCTCCCGACCGCAACCTCGCTCCTCCCGACCGCGGCGCGGCCGGGAGCCGGGCTGGCCCCGTTCCCGGGCGTCTCCGGCGAGGGCGCCCCGCCCGCGGTGGAGATCCGCTTCGTGGCCGACGAGGTCACGAACGCGGTCATCGTGACCACCTACCCGCGCCTCTGGAAGGAGATGGAGGAGACGATCCACAAGCTCGACAAGATGCCGCGTCAGGTGCTGATCGAGGTGCTGGCCGCCGAGGTCACCCTGACCGACGACACCAAGCTCGGCATCGAGTGGGCGCTCCGCTCGGGCCGCTTCGACGTGAGCTCTTCTCCGTCCGGCCTGCTGCCTTCCCGCCCCGCCTCGTCGCTGATCCCCCTCGGGGGCGCGGTGCCGCTGGGCTTCAACGTCTTCACCTTCGCGGCCGACAAGTTTCTCGCCGCGCTCAACGCACTCGCGAGCGAGAACCGGGTGAACGTGCTGTCGAACCCGTCCATCATGACCGCGGAGAACCGCAAGGCGGTGATCAACGTGTCCACCTCGGTGCCGATCGTCACCTCCCAGCAGGTGCCGGTGGCCACCGGCGGCATCACCGGCAACGCGATCACCCAGACCGTGGAGTACCGCGACGCGGGCATCATCTTGACCGTGACCCCGCGCATCGGCGAGCAGGGCACGGTGGCCCTCGACGTCAAGCAGGAGGTCAACGAGGTCGGGGAGAACGAGCCGCCCCCGATCAACTCGCCGCGCTTCACCAAGCGCGAGGCCGAGACCTCGGTGGTGCTGCTGAACAATCAGACCCTGGTGCTGGGCGGCTTGATCCAGAACAAGCGGACGCGGATCCGGACCGGCATCCCGTTCCTGAGCCGCATCCCGATCCTGGGCTATCTCTTCGGGTCGGTCGAGCACAAGATCGAGAAGACCGAGCTGCTCCTGCTGATCACGCCGCGCACGGTGGGCACCGCGCTCGACGCCGCGCGCATCACGGGGGAGATGCGGCAGGGAACGCGGGAGCTGGAGGACGCGATCCGTCAGGCCCCGCGGCCGCTCCCGGCCAAGTAGCCACCGGCCGGCGCTCGCCCGTCGCGGCGCTCAGATGTCGAGCCGGCGCTCGATCTCGACGATGCGGGCCTGCAGCACCAGAATGTCTTCCTTCAACACCGCCAGGTCACGCTCCAGCATCTCGCGCCGGCCGCTCTCGTCGGTGAGCGCCGCCTCGATGCGGCGGAGCTGCTGCGAGATGGCGTAGTACTCCTGCTCGAGGCGCTCCAGCCGCCGATAGATGTTGTCCAGGTGGCCGAGCATCTCGCCGAAGCGATCGTCGACCGCGTCGAAGCGGCGGTCCATGGCGAGGAAGCGCGCCTCCATGTGGTGATGGAGAGAGGTGATCCGCTGGTCCACCTGGCCGAAGCGCTGGTCCAGCTGACCGAACCGCTGGTCGACCCGCTCGAAGCGCTCGTCGATCTGGACGAAGCGTTGGTCCATCCGGTCGAAACGCTCGTCGATCTGGACGAAGCGCTGATCCATCCGGTCGAAGCGCTCGTCCATCTGGCCGAAGCGCCGGTGGACCTGAACGAACTGGCGGTCGATCTGGGCGAACTGGGCGGTCAGGAACTCGATCAGGTCGTCGCGCTCGCTCGAGGTCATCGTCTCTATCTAGCGCACCCGGCAGGATCGTTCAAGTGTGCGGGAAAAGACACAGGGCCCGTACCCCTCACCCTGCCCTCTCCCCCGAGGGGAGAGGGAGGAGGGGCGTGTGTGGCGCGGGGTGCGGGTGGTTGTTATCCTGGGGAACGCCATGGCGCCCCGCTCCGATCCCTCCGCCCGCGTCGAGGAGCTGCGCGAGCAGCTCCATCGCCACAACTACCTCTACTACACCGAGAACCGCCCCGAGATCAGCGACGCCGAGTACGACCGCCTCTGGCGCGAGCTGGTCGCGCTCGAGGAGGCCCACCCCGAGCTGATCACCCCCGACAGCCCGACCCAGCGCCCGGGTGGGCGTCAGGCCGAGCTCTTCGCGCCCGTCGAGCACCTGGTGGCCATGCTCTCGCTCGACAACGCGATGGCCCCGGAAGACCTGACCGAGTTCGAGGCCCGGCTCAGGCGGGCCCTGCCCGGCATCGTGCCGGCCTACGTGTGCGAGCCCAAGATCGACGGCCTCGGGGTGGCCTTGCTCTACGAGCGTGGGCGGTTCGTCCGGGGCGCCACCCGGGGCGACGGGCGCACCGGCGAGGACATCACCCAGAACCTGCGCACGATCAAGTCCATCCCGGTCACGCTCGGGGGCCCGCTCAAGAGCGCCACGCGCCTGGAAGTCCGCGGCGAGGTCTACATGCCGCGCGAGACCTTCGCGCGGCTCAATGCGGGCCTGGAAGAGGCCGGGCAGCCGGTTTTCGCCAACCCGCGCAACGCGGCGGCGGGAGCGGTGCGCCAGAAGGACCCGACGGTGACCGCCTCCCGGCCGCTCGAGATCTTCCTCTACCACGTGAGCGTGCTCGAGCCGCCCGGCTTCCACTCGCAGTGGGAGCGGCTCGAGGCCCTGCGGAAGAGCGGCTTCCCGGTGAACCCGCGCTCCGAGCGGGCGCCGGACCTGGACGCCGTCTCCGCCTACTGCCGCGAGATCGAGGCCGAGCGCGACGGCCTCGGCTACGACGCCGACGGGGTGGTGGTCAAGATCGACGACCTCGAGCAGCAGCGGCGCCTCGGGGCCACCGCGCACCACCCGCGCTGGGCCATCGCCTACAAGTTCGCGGCGCGCCAGGCCACCACCCGCGTGGTCTCCATCACCATCAACGTGGGCAAGTCGGGCGCGCTCACCCCCACCGCGCAGCTCGAGCCGGTGGAGCTGGCCGGCGTCACGGTGTCGAACGTGAGCCTGCACAACGAGGACGAGGTGCGCCGCAAGGACGTCCGGGTGGGCGACACCGTGCTGATCGAGCGGGCCGGCGACGTGATCCCCTATCTCGTGCAGGTCGTCACCTCCAAGCGGCCCGACCCCGAGCCCGAGCCGTTCCAGATGCCCACCCACTGCCCGGCCTGCGGCGGCGTCGCCCTGCGCGTGGAGGGCGAGGCGGTGTGGCGCTGCACCAACACCGCGTGCCCGGCCCAGCTCAAGGAGCGCCTCTTCCACTGGGGCTCGCGCCGGGCCATGGACATCGAGGGCCTGGGCGAGGTCATCATCGGCCAGCTCGTGGACCGGGAGCTGGTGCGCGACTTCGCCGATCTCTACGGGCTCTCGGTCGAGGCGCTGGCCGATCTGGAGCGCATGGGCAAGAAGTCGGCCCAGAACCTCCACCGCGGCATCGAGGGCTCGAAGACCCGCGGCCTCTCGCGGCTGCTCAACGCGCTCGGCATCCGGATGGTGGGCGAGCGGGCCTCCCAGCTGCTGGCCGCGCGCTTCGGCTCGATGGAGCGCCTCCTCGCCGCCACCGAGACCGAGATCAACGACATCTACGGCATCGGCCCCCAGATCGCCCAGGCGGTGACCGGCTTCCTGTCCGAGCCGCGCAACCGCGCCACCATCGACCGGCTGGCCGCCGCGGGCGTGACCCTGACCGAGGAGGGCCACACCGAGGGGCCGAAGCCGCTCGACGGCAAGACGGTGGTACTGACCGGCGGCCTCGCCACGCTGAGCCGCGACCAGGCCAAGGACCTGGTCATCCGCCTGGGCGGCCGCGTCACCGGCTCGGTGTCGAGGAAGACCGACTACGTCGTGGTGGGCGAGGACGCGGGCTCCAAGGCCGACGACGCCAAGCGCCTCGGCGTGGCCACCCTCGACGAGGACGCCTTCCTCAAGCTGGTGGGGCGGTCGTGATGCGCCGCGGCCGGCTCGTCGCCGCCTGCGCCCTGGTCCTCACCCTGCTCGCCGGCCCGGCCTCCGCCCAGACCAAGATCCCCCTCACCCGCGAGCAGGTCCTGGTCGAGATCAAGAGCGAGGACCTCGAGCTGCGCCGTCGCGCCGCCGCGTGGCTGGGCGAGCTCGGCGGGCCGGCCGACGCCCCCGCCCTCCTCGGGGTGCTGACCGATCCCGACGAGGTGGTGCGCGTCCTCGCCGAGCACTCGGTGTGGCAGGTGTGGAGCCGCTCCGGCGACAAGGACGTCGACGCGCAGTTCCAGGTGGGCGTCGAGCAGATGAACCGGGGCGACGGGCCGGGTGCGGTCGAGACCTTCAGCCGCGTCATCCAGCGCAGGCCCGACTTCGCCGAGGCCTGGAACAAGCGCGCCACCGTCTACTTCCTCATGGGCGAGAACGAGAAGTCGCTCCACGACTGCGACGAGGTCATGAAGCGCAACCCGGCCCACTTCGGAGCCCTGGCCGGCTACGGGCAGATCTATTTGCGCCTCGACCAGCCCGAGCGGGCGCTCGGCTACTTCCGCCGGGCCCTGCGCATCAATCCGAACATGCGCGGCGTCGAGGAGGTCATTCCCCAGATCGAGCAGTTGCTGACGGAGCGGCGAAAGGGCACTATCTGACCCGATCCAGCCGTCAACCCCACAGGGAGGACACCGTGCCGCTCACCGCGCAAGAGATCGAAGCCCTCAAGAAGATCACCAGCCCCAGCGTCGCCAACGCCATCGAGACCTTCAAGGTGCGGCCGCGCGAGCAGGGCAACGTCTCCTCGGCCATCCGTGCGCTCTTCCCGGAGATGGGGCCGATGGTGGGGTACGCGGTCCCCTGCGTCATCCGGGCCGAGGCCGGCCCGATCGAGGGCCACCGGGCCAGCACCTACGGCTGGTGGGACTTCGTCCTGTCCATCCCGGCGCCGCGGGTGATCGTGGTGCACGACCTCGACGATCCGCGCGGCCAGGGCGCCCAGTGGGGCGAGGTGCAGGCCAACATCCACCGCGCGCTGGGCTGCGTGGGGGTGGTGACCGACGGCTCGGTGCGCGATCTGGACGAGGTGCGCGCGCTGGGCTTCCAGTTCTGCGCCGCGCACGTGTCGGTCTCCCACGCCAACGTGCACATGGTGGACTTCGGCATCCCGGTCAAGGTCGGCGGCCTCTGGATCAAGCCGGGCGACCTCGTCCACGGCGACCAGCACGGGGTGTGCACGATCCCGCCCGAGATCGCGCCCAGGATCCCGGAGGCCATCGCCAAGGTCGAGGCCGACGAGCGCGAGATCATCAAGGTGTGCCAGAGCCCCGGCTTCACCGCCGACAAGCTCAAGGAGCTCTTCAAGCGCATCCGGCCCGGGACGTACTGAGCGCGTCCGGTTGAGCGGGCGCCCCGGCGCGCCTACAATGCGCCGGGGCGCTCCATGATCGAGATTCGACTCCCGCGGGTGGCGGATTCGGTGGGCTGCACCACGCTCGCGGCCCAGGTCATCGGGGAAGAGCGCGCCCCCGCCTTCATCCGCTCGCACATGGAGCGGCACCACCTGATCGTCGCCGAGGCGGAGGGTGAGGTGGTGGGCTTCATCGCCTACCGGCTGGACTGGTTCCAGTGCACCTTCGTGAGCCTCGTCGTGGTGCGCGAGGACTTCCGGCGCAAGAGCATCGCCCGCGAGTTCTTCAAGTCGGTCGAGGTGGTCTCGCCGACCCCGCGCCTGTTCTCCTCCACCGAGGAGACCAACGTCGCGTCGATCCGCATGCACACCGCGCTCGGCTTCACCCCGAGCGGCCACATCGACAACCTGCCCCAGGGCGTCCGGGAGCTGCTCTTCTACAAGCGCATCCCACCCCGCGGGGCCTGATCCGGAGGCGGCCCATGTCAGAGAAGACGACGCTGCTGAGTGGAGCGGAGACCGAGTTCGCGGCCTTCAAGTGCGCCCTCGCCGGGCTCGACGAGGCGCAGATGCGCGAGGTGTGGCTCGGCACGTGGAGCGCGCGCGACATCGTCGCCCACATCTCGGGCTGGCACCGCGAGATGGCCCCGGCGCTCCAGCGCATGCAGAAAGGCGAGCGCCCGATCCCGGAGGGCGTCTCCTACGACGACGTGGATGCCTGGAACGGCCGCTTCGCGGAGGCCCGGAAGACGGCCGCCACCGCCGACATCCTGAAGGAGCTCGACGCCTCCCACGCGGCCTTCCTGCAGGCCGCCGCCGGCGTGCCGGAGGAGCGCTACGTCCCGGGCAAGACCGCGCACAAGATCGTGGACTTCAACAGCCGGCATCACTACCAGGAGCACCGGGCGCAGATCGAGGAGTGGCGGAAGCGCAAGGCCATCTAGTGCGGCGGGCGCGCTGGACGATCCTGGTCGTGCCGGCCCTCCTCTACTTCCTCTCCTACTTCCACCGGGTCGCGCCGGCGGTGGTGGCGGGCGACCTGATGGCCGCCTTCGCGGTCTCCGCCGCCGCGCTCGGCACGCTCTCCGCCGTCTATCCCTACTGCTTCGCCGCGATGGCGCTGCCGGGCGGCAGCCTGGCCGACGTCCTCGGGCCGCGCGGCACGCTGACGCTGGGCGGGCTCGGCATGGGCGGGGGCGCCATCCTGTTCGGCCTGGCCCCCGCCTTCGGCGTGGCCTTCGCGGGGCGCCTGCTGGTGGGCCTGGGCGCCTCGGTGATGCTGATCGCCTCGCTCCGGCTGGCCGCGGAGTGGTTCCGCACCGACGAGTTCGCCACCGTGGCCGGCGCCGCCCAGAGCGTGGGCTCGCTCGGGGCCCTCGCGGGCACCACCCCGATGGCGCTGCTGGTGGAGCAGGTCGGCTGGCGGCACGCCTTCGTGGCCATCGGCGGGGCGACCGTGCTGCTGGCCGTCGCGTGCTTCCTGCTCGTGCGCGACCGTCCGGAGCCGCACGAGGCGCCGCGGGACGCGGCCGGGGCCGCCTCCCGCCCGCCCGCGCCGGGGCTGCGCGAGGTCATCGCGGGCATCCCCAACGTGATCACGAACAGCCGCTCGTGGACCGCGGGGCTCACCTCGGGCGGCATCTACGGGGGCTTCGCGGCCTTCATCGGGCTCTGGGGCGTGCCGTACATCACGCAGGTCCACGGGCTGCCCCGCGTGCAGGCCGCCAACCTGGTCGCGCTCGCGGCGGTGGGGCTGCTGGTGGGCGCGCCCCTGATCGGCTGGCTCTCGGACCGGGTGCTGGAGCGGCGCCGGCTGCCGCTCGTCGCGGTCAGCGCGCTCAACGTGCTCGCCTGGCTGCCACTGACCCTGCCCGCCACGCCGGTCGCGGCGGTCTGGCTCGCCCCGGTGTGCTTTCTCATCGGGCTCAGCGCCAGCGTGGTCGTGCTGGTCTTCGCGTGCATCCGGGAGGTGAACGATCCCCGCTACGTGGGCGTTGCGCTCGGCTTCCACAACTTCCCCGCGTTCATCTTCTTCGGCCTCACCCAGTGGCTGACCGGCGTGGTGCTCGACCGCCTCTGGGACGGCACGCTCGCCGGGGGCGTGCGCGTCTACTCCGCCGACGCCTATCGCGCCGCCTTCGCCCTCTGCCTGGCGCTGGCGCTCGGCGCCTTCCTCTCCGCCTGCCTCGTCACCGAGACGCGCTGCCGCAACATCTGGGGTGGCGCGCGGGTCGGGCTGCGCTAGGGTCGGGCGTGGGCCGGATCCGCGAGATGGCCGAGCAGAGCTGGTCGGGCGCGATCGAGCCCTACACGCTCTGGAAGCCGACCGGAGCAACCGAGGAGATCGCGCCCGGCGTCTTCTTCCTGCACGCTTTCGCCAACGTCACGGTGTTGCGCGCGGGCGACGGGCTCGTGCTGATCGACACCGCGAGCCAGGCCGCGCGGGACCGGACCTTCGCGGCGGTCCGCGCCATCGACCCGGCGCCGATACGCGCCGCGATCTACACCCACGGGCACGCCGACCACGCCTTCGGGCTGCCGCCCTTCCTGGGCGAGGCCGCCCTGAAGGGCTGGCCGCGTCCCCGGATCGTGGCCCATCGCGAAGTCGCCGCGCGCTTCGACCGCTATCGCGCGACCGCGGGCTACAACCGCCTCATCAACATGCGCCAGTTCTCGAACGCGCCGTCGTGGCCCACCGAGTTCGTCTACCCGGATACGACCTACGAGCGCACCCTGCCCTTCGAGGCCGACGGCGTCGCCCTGGAGCTCGAGCACGCGCGCGGCGAGACCGACGACCACACCTGGCTCTGGTGGCCGGAGCGGCGCGTGCTCTGGACGGGCGACCTCTTCCTCTGGGTGGCGCCCAACGCGGGCAACCCGCAGAAGGCGCAGCGGTTCGCGGCGGAGTGGGCCGCCGCCCTGCGCACGATGGCCACCCGCGAGGCCACGCTCCTGATCCCCGGGCACGGCGCGCCCATCTTCGGGGCCGACCGGGTGCGGCAGGCCCTCACCGAGACCGCGGAGTGGCTCGAGACGCTCGTGAGCCAGACCCTGGCGCTGATGAACGCGGGCGCCACCCTCGAGCAGGTGGTTCGCGAGGTGCAGCCGCCCGCGCACCTGGCCGGGCGCCCCTACCTGCAGCCCGTGTACGACGAGCCCCAGTACGTGGTGCGCAACCTGTGGCGGCTCTATGGCGGCTGGTACGACGGCGCGCCCGCGCATCTGCAGCCCGCACCCGCGGCCGAGATCGGGCGCGAGGTGGCGGCGCTGGCGGGCGGCGTCGCGGGCCTGGTGGCGCGGGCGGAGGGCCACGCCGCGGGGGGACGACTCGCGCTCGCGAGCCACCTGATCGACTGGGCGATCGCCGCGGCACCCGACGATCGCGACGCGCACGCGGCGCGGGCGCGGATCTACGAGCGCCGGGCCCGCGAAGCGCGCGCGCTCATGACCCGCGGCATCTTCTCGGCCGCCGCCCGCGAGTCCGCCGACAAGCTGACCCCTCCCCCCTCCCCTCAGGGGAGAGGGCCAGGGTGAGGAGGGGTTTGATCCCATGGCCGCCACGTATCGCCTGAGCCCCGGCCGGCGCGCCGCCAATCGCCTGGTGCGCCTGCTCCTGAAGCTCGGCCTGATGCCGGGCCCCACCTATCTGCTCACGGTCCCGGGCCGGCGCACGGGCCGCCCGCTCTCGACGCCGGTCACTCTCGTCGAGGAAGGCGGCGAGCGCTGGCTGGTCGCGCCCTACGGCGACGTGGCGTGGGTTCGCAACGCCCGCGTCGCCGGCCAGGTCACTCTCAGCCGCGGCCGGCACGCCGAGACCGTGCCGATCCGCGAGCTCGGCGCCGCCGACGCCGCCCCCGTGCTCCAGCGCTACGTCACTCGCGTCCCCATCACCCGCCCCTACTTCGACGTCACCCCCGACTCTCCCCTCGCTGCCTTCGAAGCCGAAGCCTCCCGCCACCCCGTCTTCGCGCTGGGGTCAGGTCTTACATTCCGACATTCCCCTGCGAGTCCTCACGCGTGAGGCGGACGGGTGGACTAGCGAGCGGCCAAATGTCGGAATGTAAGACCTGACCCCGTCAGACGACTTCGTCGGTGCGGGAGAGGATCTCGCCGAAGCGGGAGAGGGCGGGAGGCGGCAGGGACTTGTAGACCTCGGCGATGCGGAGGTTGATCTCGCGATTGGCCAGCGCGAAGAGGCTCTTGCCGGCGGCGTCGCCTTCCACGAGGAACGGGCCCAGGTGGTCGACCTCGAGCACCCAGAGGGCCTGGGCGATGCCGAGCTCGCGCAGCCAGTGCACCTCCCGCACGCGGGTGATCCCGCGCCCGTAGGCCGCGCCCATGCCGTAGCCCACCGTGGTGAGGTAGACCGCGCCGTGGGGCACGAACCACTCGCGATAGGCCAGCTCGGTGAGGCCGGCCTTGCCCACGATCACGCGCGCGCCGGAGCGCTCGAACCACGGGCCCATGGACTTGCCGAAGCGGAAGCTGGCCGTCGCGGTGACCGCCTCGACCACGTGGGTGCCGTCGGGTCGCGTGGCCGCGGCGGGCGAGCAGTGGAAGTTCACGTTGGTGAGCGCGCGCACCGATTCCGGGAAGGGCACGCTCCTGTCCACCACCTGGCGGTAGACCCCCTCGCGCGCGGTATAGAGGACGCCGCTCAGGTAGACCACGTCGCCCAGCTTGAGCGAGCGGATGGCCGCGTCCGACACCGGCGTGGTGAGATGCACCTCGTCCATCGCCACGTCGTCGAGCCGCTCGATCACGGCCGCCATCACTCGATCCCGGCCCGCCGGTAATAGTCGGTGAACCACTCCGGATCGCCCCGGAACTCCACGCGCCCGTCGGGATGCAGGCGCGCGGTCGCCCGTCGCGACGAGAGGCAGAACTGGTGGATGCCGATCGGCATGCCGCCGGTGTGCGTGTAGGCCAGCTCCACGTGGGTGGCCACCACCATCGAGGTGCCCGCGAAGCCCATGGCCCCGATGCCGATGTAGTTGCCGAGCGCGGTCAGCTCCTCCTCGAGCGCGGCCGCCGCCGGATCCGGATTGCGGCTCCCGACGGTGCGCAGGCACGCCGCCTCCTTGCCGAGCCGCACGCAGGTATCCTTGGCCCCGCCGATCCCGACCCCGACGATGGCGGGCTGGCAGGCCAGGCCGCGCTTGCCCGACTCGATCAAGGTGTCGACGAAGAAGCGCTTGATGCCGGCCACGCCGTCACCCGGGAACAGCATGCGGAAGTCGCTGCCGAAGAGGCCGCCCTTGTGCACGGTGGTGACGTCGATCCAGTCCGCGCCCGGCTCCACCGCGTAGGTGACCTCGGGCGCGTGGATCCCCACGTTGTCGTTCCGGTCCTCCCGGGTGAGCGGATGCACCCGGTTCGGCCGCAGCGGGATCGCCTGCGTCGCCTCCGCGGTCGCCCGCCGGAGCGCGCGCTCCAGCGCCACCAGTCCCCCCTCCACCACCGCCTCGTTCCCCAGCTTCACGTAGTACCGCGGCAGCCCGGTATCCGCGCACATCGGCCGCCGATCCGCCGAAGCAATCTCCCAGTTCCCCAGCATCTGCTCCAGCACGAACCGCGCCAGCCGATTCCCCTCCCGATCCCGCGCCAAGCGAACGCCTTCGCGGTAGTCGCTGGGAATGTCGATCGCCGCCCGAGCCGTCAGCTCGCGGGCGGTGTCCTCGATGAGCTTCGCCGAGATGCTAGCCATTGCGGTCAGCCATGTGCGGTTTGCCGTTCATTCTCCCGAAGCGGTAGGGGCAGGGCGGCGGGGGGCGCGGGCGGCGGCGGGCCCGGTGAGTGGGGTATCGAACAAGGGCGCGCTGTCGCCCGCGCCCCCGCCGCCCTGCCCCTACCGCTTCCCCTGCTTTTCGTCCCGCCGCAGCTTGTACTCCACGGAGTCGACGAGCGCCTGCCACGACGCCTCGATGATGTTGTCGGCGACGCCGACCGTCCCCCACGTCTCGTTCCCGTCGCCGGACGTGATCAGCACCCGCGTCTTCGCCGCGGTCGCCTTCGACTCGTCAAGGATCCGCACCTTGTAGTCGAGCAGCGCCATCTCGCGCAGGTTCGGGTAGAAGTCCTCGAGGGCCTTTCGCAGGGCGTGGTCGAGCGCATGCACCGGGCCGTTGCCCGCCGCCGCGGTGTGCTCCTCGATGCCCTTCACGCGCAGCCGCACGGTGGCCTCGGCCACCGGCTCGCCGTCGCCCGCGTTCTCCTCCACGATCACCCGGTAGCCGCCCAGCTCGAAGTAGGGCCGATGGTTGCCGAGCGCGCGCTCCATCAGCAGCTCGAACGAGGCCTCGGCGCCCTCGAACAGGAAGCCCTCGTCCTCGAGCCGCTTGAGCATCTCGAGGATGCGCCGCGCCTCCGGCGTGTTCTTGTCGAGGTCGATGCCGTATTCCTTGGCCTTCCAGAGCACGTTCGACTGCCCGGCCAGCTCCGACACCAGCACCCGGCGCTGGTTGCCGACCGCGTCCGGGTCCACGTGCTCGTAGGTCTCGGGATGCTTGAGCACCGCGGAGACGTGGATGCCGCCCTTGTGGGCGAAGGCCGAGTCGCCCACGTAGGGCTGGGCCGACCACGGCTTGCGGTTGGCGAGCTCGGAAACCAGGCGCGAGACGTCGCGCAGCTCCCGCAGGTTCGCGCGCGGGATGCAGTCGAGCCCCATCTTGAGCACGAGGTTCGGGATGATCGAGACCAGGTTGGCGTTGCCGCATCGCTCGCCGTAGCCGTTGATCGTCCCCTGCACGTGCCCGATCCCCTCGCCCACCGCGGCGAGCGACGAGGCCACCGCGCACTCGGTGTCGTTGTGCACGTGGATGCCGAGCGGCGTCTCCGCCTTCACCGCGCGCTTGACCGTCTGGATGATCGTGCCGACCTCGTGCGGCAGGCTACCCCCGTTGGTGTCGCAGAGCACGAGGCAGTGAGCGCCCGCCGATTCCGCGGCCAGGAGCGTCCGCATCGCGTAGTCGGGGTTGCGCTTGAAGCCGTCGAAGAAGTGCTCGGCGTCGTAGATGACCTCCTCGAAGTGCTTGAGGAGATATGCGATCGAGTCCGCGATCATGGCCACGTTCTCCTCGAGCGTGGTGCCGAGCGCCGAGGTCACGTGGAAGTCCCACGCCTTGCCGAAGATGGTGACGACCGGCGGGCCCGCCTCCACCAGCGCCTGGAGGTTGCCGTCGTCCTGCGGCCGCACCCCCGGGCGCCGGGTGGCCCCGAACGCGCTGATCTTGGCCGACTTGAACACCGCGTCCTGCACCCGCTTGAAGAAGCGCAGGTCCTTGGGATTCGAGCCGGGCCAGCCGCCCTCGATGTAGTGAACGCCGAGCGCGTCGAGGCGCTGGGCGATGCGGACCTTGTCCTCCATGGAGAAGGCCACGCCCTCGCCCTGCGTACCGTCGCGGAGAGTGGTGTCGTAGATCTTGATCTGACGCGAACCTTCCGTCACGGCCATGGGGGACCAATCATCCCGCCCCGGCCGGGCGAGTGTCAAGTTATGCTCGGGCGGTGATCTCGGCCGTGATGGCGGCGGTGGTGCTGGTGGCGGCGTTCATCAAGGGCGCCATCGGCTTCGGCTTCCCCTCTCTCGCCACTCCGCTGCTGAGCCTGGTCGTGGACGTGAAGACCGCGGTGGTGCTCCTCATCCTCCCCAACATCGTGATGGACGGCATCCAGTTCACGCGGCGCGGGGCCCCGCTGGCCACCGTGCGCCGGTTCGGCACCCTGCTGCTCTCGGGCGGGGTCGGCATCGTGCTCGGCACGCGGGTGCTGACGCTGCTCTCCCCGCGCGCGGCCACCCTCACCCTCGGCCTCTTCGTCCTGATCTTCGTCACGCTCAACGTCACCGGCCTCGCCCCGAAGATCCCCGCGCGCTGGGAGCCCTGGCTCTCACCGCCCGCCGGCTTCGTGGCCGGCGTCATCGGCGGCGTGACCAACTCCCCCGCCACCGCGCTCGTCCTCTACTTCCACGGCATCGGCCTCTCCAAGCACGACTTCATCTCGTCGATCGCGTTCACGTTCTTCTTCTACAAGCTGGTGCAGCTGGGCGCGGTCACGTGGTACGGGCTGCTGCCCTGGCCGCTGCTCTGGACGTCGACGGCCCTCACCGTGGTGGCGCTGGCCGGATTCGCGGTCGGCCTGCGCGTGCAGGACCGGCTCGACCAGCGGACGTTCAACCGCGCGGTGCTGGTCTTCCTGGCCGTGCTCGGCGCGTGGTTGCTGGTCAGCGGCCGGTGGTGATCGGGCTGCGCCCGGTCAGGACGGGCGGAGGGTGTAGGTCCAGCACTCCCCCTCGAGCAGCACCGTCCCGTCCTGGTTGGTGATCGTGGCCCGCAGCTGGCACACCGGCTTGTCGGGCTTGAGCGCGAGCACCTCCACCTCGGCGGTGACGGTGTCGCCGAGATAGGTCGGAGCCAGGTACTTGAGGGACTGGCTCATGAACACGGTACCGGCCCCCGGCAGGTCCATCGCGACCAGCGCGTTCAGCATCCCGGCCGCGATGCCGCCCTGGGCCACCAGCCGCCCGAAGCGCGTGCGCGCGGCGAAGTCGGCGTCGAAGTGGAGTGGGTTGCGGTCGCCGGTGAGCCGCGCGTATAGCTCAACGTCCTGCGAGGTCACGGTCTGGGTGCGCCGCGCCTTCTGCCCGACCTCGAGCCCGAGCGGGCCCATCGGGCCCGGCCCCGCGGCTACACCACGCCGGCGGCGCGCAGCTTGTCGACGCGCGCCTTGGGCATGCGCAGCAGACGGGTCAGGATCTCGTCGGTGTGCTGGCCCAGCAGCGGGGGCGGAGCCGAAGCCGCGCCCGGCGTGTCGTGCAGGCGCACCGGCACGCCCATCACCGTGATCGGCCCCGCCTTCGGATGCGGCAGCGACACCATCATGCCGCGCGCGCGCAGGTGTGCGCTCTCGCACACCTCGGCCACGCTCTTGATGCGGCCCGCGGGCACGCCGGCCTTGTCGAGGCGGGCAAGCCACTCGTCGGCCGGGCGCGCGCCGAGAATCTCGTTGAGCAGCGGCACCAGGATCTTGCGGTTGGTGACCCGGTTGGCCTCGGTGTCGAAGCGCGCGTCCTTGATCAGGTCTAGGCGCTCGAGCGCGCGACAGGTTCGATCCCAGAGCGAGTTGTTGGCCACGCCGAGGGTGATGTAGACGTCCTTCGCCTTGAAGACCTCGTAGGGCACGATCGACGGGTGCTCGTTGCCGCGTCGGGCGGGACGGCCGCCCGCGTTCCAGTAGAGCCCGGCCTGGTAGGTGAGCAGCGAGGCCATCACGTCGAGCATGCCGATCTCGACCTTCTGCCCCTTGCCGGTCTTCTCGCGGCTCAGGAGGGCGAGCGTGATGCCCTGCGCGGCGGCCATGCCGGCTACCAGGTCGCCGATCGAGTTGCCGACCTTCACCGGCGGACCGTCGGGGAAGCCTGTGATGTCCATGACCCCGGACTCGCCCTGCACGATCAGGTCGTAGCCGGGCCGGTGGGCCTCGGGGCCGCTCTCGCCGAACCCGGAGATCGAGCAGTACACCAGCCTGGGATTGGCCTTCCGGAGCGCCGTGTAGCCGAAGCCCAGCCGCTCCATGGTGCCGGGCCGGAAGTTCTCCAGCACCACGTCGGCGGAGGCGAGAAGCCGGCGGAGGATCTCCTGCCCCTCGGGGGCTTTCATGTTGAGCGTGAGGCTCTTCTTGTTCCGGTTGACCGAGAGGAAGTAGGTGGCCTCACCGTGGACGAACGGCGGCCAGCCGCGCGTGTCGTCCCCCTTGCCCGGCTCCTCGACCTTGATGACCTCCGCACCCATGTCGCCGAGCGACATGGCGCAGAAGGGCCCGGCGAGCACGCGGGTGAGATCGACGACGCGCACCCCGGCGAGCGGCGGCCGGGCGCGCCGGGGCGCCGCGGGCTTCGAGACACGGCGCGGGGCCGTCTTGCGGGAGCGGGTCCTAGTCGTCGCCACGGGGTCTCCTGTTCCACGCGCCTTTCACGACGCTCTTGCCGATCGCGGCGATGCGCTCGCCGCGCGCGCCGGCGCGGCGCCAGAAGAGGCGCGCCCGGTCGGTGAAGCCCATGTTCGAGAAGTAGAACACCGAGTCTACCGCCTCCACCGAGACGTGCGAGCCGATCTTGACCCCGTCGGTGGCCGCGCCGTGGCAGAAGAGCCGCGCGCCGCCCTCGAGCTCCACCAGGGCCAGATGCAGCGGGGCCCGGAAGCCCTCGGGCGGCGAGTGCAGCGTGGTGAACGAGACCACCTCGCCGAGCGGCGGCAGCGTGGCCGCCTCCATCTTCACCGGATGGTCGGGGCAGAGGCTGGCCGGCGGCACCACGAGCCGGCGGCAGCGGGGGCAGCGGGAGGCGCGCAGCAGATCCGGCATCAGCGGCGCGCCTCCACCAGAGTCACCCAGTTGTTGGTGGCGAGTCCGCCGATCGACTGGGCCAGGCCGACGCGGGCCGCGACCTGGCGGCCCTCGGCCTTGCCGCGAAGCTGCCAGCACAGCTCGACGAGCTGGGCGATGCCGGTGGCGGCCAGCGGGTGCCCCCGCGCCTTGAGCCCGCCCGAGGGGTTGACCGGCAGCCGCCCGCCCACCGCGGTCTCGCCGTCGAGGGTCGCGCGGCCCGACTTGCCGGGCGGCACCAGCCCGGTGTCCTCGAGCGAGATCAGCTCGAACGGCGTGAAGGCGTCGTGGATCTCGGCCACCTCCACCCGCTCGGCGCCGAAGCCGGCCATGCGATAGGCCGCCGCCGCCGCCGTCTGCGTCGCCTTGAACGACGTGAGATCGCTTCGGTAGCGCACCGCGATGGAGTCGCCCCCCTGCCCGATCCCGGCGATCCGGACCGCCCGGGGCTCGGCGGTCAGCAGGAGCGCCGCGCCGCCGTCCGAGATCGGGCAGCAGTGGAAGAGGCGCAGGGGGTCGGCCACCAGCCGGCTCTCCATCACCGCCTCGAGCTTCACCGGCTCCCGGAAGTGGGCGTACGGGTTGCGCGCGCCGTGGGCGTGATTCTTGACCGCCACCTGCGAGATCTCGCGGAGCGTCATGCCACGGCGGTGCATGGCCGCCCGCGTGATCAGGCCGGCCAGCGCGGGCATGGTGGTCCCGTAGCTCTTCTCGTGCGGATCGATGGAGCGGCCGATGATCTCGGACACGCGCGGGGTGGGCACGTGGGTCATCTTCTCGCCGCCCACGACCAGGATCGAGCGATGGAAGCCGGCCGCGATCGCCGCGTAGGCGACGTAGACCGCGGCCGCCCCGGACGACGTCGCGGTCTCCACTCGCAGCGCCGGCGCATGGGAGAGACCGAGCCGCGTGGCGATCAGCGAGCCGTAGTTGCCCTCCCCGGTGAACTCCTCCGGGTTCATGACCGCGACCATCAGCGCCTCGGGACGCTCGATGCCCGCGTCGGCCATCGCGGCGAGGGCGGCCTCGGCGATGAGGTCGGGGAGATTCTCGTCGCGCCGTCCAAAGCGGGTCATACCCGCACCGGCGATCCACACGTCCGTCACGGGCCCATTTCAACCGGGCCGCGACCTCCGTGTCAACGGGTTTGCGGGAGGACCACGCCGGTCGCCTCACCGCGGCGCGGCGGCACCGACGGCGGCGGGACGTGGATCTCGAACTCGCGGATCAGGCGCAGGAGATACGTTCGCTGCAGTCCCAGCGCCCGCGCCGCGCGGGTGCGGTTGCCGCCGGCCTGGGTCAGGGTGGCCTCGAGGAGCCGCCGCTTGAAGTCGGAGACGGCGCCGTGAAAGCCGGGGAGCGGACGGGCCGGCGCGGCGGGCGGCGCCGCGGTGGTGGACAGACCCTTGGGCAGACGCGGGAGCGATGGCCGGGGAGCGGGCTCGGGAGCGGGCATGAGCGCGGTTGTCATGCGAATGCATAAGGGCAAGGCCCGTGCCACGCGCGATCCGCGCGCAAACGGCGAAATTCGCCGGACTCGCACCATGACGTGCACCGGCACGTGTGCAGCCCCGCGCGCGCCGTGCCGTCGCGCGTGGGCAGCCCCACAAAAAAACCGGGAACCCGCCGAGCGGCGGGTTCCCGGTGACGGTGCCGGGTGGACCGGGGTCGCCTACGCCTTGGTGGCCGGCTTGACGCCCGGGTTGTCCTTGAAGAACTGCTTGTTCAGCTCGATGAAGTTCTTCCAGTTGGCGGGAGTCTCGTCTTCCGCGAAGATCGCCTTCACCGGGCAGACCGGCTCGCAGGCGCCGCAATCGATGCACTCATCCGGGTGGATGTAGAGCATGGTCTCGCCCTCGTAGATGCAATCCACGGGGCAGACCTCGACGCAGGCCTTATCCTTCACGTTGATGCAGGGCTCAGCGATGATATACGCCATTCCGGCCTCCTGTTAACCGGTCACCCGGGGAAACTCTCTCGAAACCCTCACACTTCTATCAACTTGCCCCACACGTGTCAAGGCGTTTGACCGCCCCTAGAGCGTGCGCAGCTTCGGGTCGAGCGCGTCCCGGAGCGAATCGCCGAAGAGGTTGAAGGCGAAGACGGCCAGGCTGATGGCGAGGCCCGGGAAGAGGGCCATCCACGGGGCGGCCTCCGCGAAGTCCACCGCGGCTCCCCGCAGCATCAGGCCCCACGCGGCGGTGGGCTCCTGCACGCCGAGACCCAGGAAGGAGAGCGAGGACTCCAGCAAGATCGCCTGGCTGAGGAAGGCGGTCAGCATGATGAGGTACGGGGCCATCACGTTCGGCAGCATGTGGCGCAGGATGATCCGGGCGTGGCCGAAGCCAGCCGCCCGGGCCGCGTCCACGTAGGGCATCTCGCGGATGGCCAGCGCGGAGGACCGGATGACGAGCGCGGCGCGCGGGATCATCGGGACCGTGATGGCCATGATCACGTTCGGGATGCTGTTGCCGAGCACCGCGACCAGAGCCAAGGCCAGGACGATCAGCGGGAAGGACAGGAAGATGTCCATGAACCGCTGCAGCAGCAGGTCGAGCCGTCCGCCGAAGTAGGCGCTCCCGACGCCGATGACGGCGCCGAGCGTGGCGCCGACCACTGCGGAGCCGAAGCCCACCAGGAGCGCGGTCCGCGAGCCGTGGATCAGCCGGGACAGCACGTCGCGCCCGAAGGCGTCGGTCCCCAGCCAGTGCGCGGTGCTGGGCGCGGCCAGCATGGCCCCGAAGTCGACCGCGAGCGGATCGTACGGCGCGAGCGGCCCGGCCAGCACCCCGACCGCGATCATCCCGAGCACCACCACCGCCCCGATCGCGCCCAGGGTGCGCCGGCGCGCGAAGTCCCGGGCCGCGGCCCACCAGCGGGCGGCCGAGGAGGGCTCGGTCTCGAGCGGCGCGGTCTGGTCGATGGGTGAGGTGATGGCCATGGTCTAGCGGTAGCGGATTCGGGGGTCGAGCCAGGCGTACATGCCGTCCATCAGGAAATTCACCACGATGAAGATCCCGGCCACCAGCATCACGAGGGCCTGGATCAGCGTGTAGTCCCGATGGGAGACCGCCTGGACAAGGAGCAGCCCGATGCCGTTGAGGTTGAAGACCTGCTCGGTGACCACGAGGCCGCCGATGAGGAAGGCGAACTCGAGCGCGATAACCGTCACCACCGGGAGCATCGCGTTCTTGAGCGCGTGACGGACAAGGATCAGGCGCTGGCCCAGGCCCTTCGCGCGCGCGGTCCGGACATAGTCCTCGCGCAGCACCTCGAGCATCGCCGACCGGGTCATGCGGGTCGCCACCGCGGAGTACCGGTATCCGACCGCGAGGGCGGGCCAGATGAGCTGCAGCATGTTCTGCCACGGATTCACCCAGAACGGAGTGTAGACCATCGGCGGGAGCCACCGGAAGATGATCAGGAACGCGAGGATGAAGAGGATGCCGAGCCAGAACGACGGCACGGCCAGGCCCGCGATCGAGAAGATCCGCACCGCGTAGTCCACCCACGTATCCTGCTTCAGCGCGGCCAGCACGCCGAGCGGCAGGGCCAGCAGGACCGCGATCACCGTCGCCATCACCGCCACCTGCAGCGACAGCGCGAAGCGCAGCTTGATCTCGTCCCAGATCGGCGAGCCCGTCCACATCGAGGTCCCGAAATCGAGCCGCGCGACCCCGGTCGTCCACACCACGAATTGCTTCCAGATCGGCTGGTCCAGGCCGAAGCGCGCCCGCTCCTGGCGGAGGACATCGTCCGACACCGACCCGCGCTCTCCGGCCAGGCGCAGCTCCACCACGTCGCCCGGGATGACGCGAATGAGGAAAAAGGTGACCACCGCCACCCCGAACAGGGTGGGAAACATCAGGAGGAAGCGCTTCAGCAGGTACTTCCACATGGGGCACGATGGTGCGGGGTCCGGGCCGGCGGCGGCCCGGACCCCGCGGGCTCGACTACTCCGTCAGCCAGACCGTGTCCAGCTGGTTGTTCAGGTAGTGGCTCGGGGTGATGGTCCACCCCTTGACCTTGGCGCTGTGCGCGACGATCCGGTGCCACTGCAGCGTGTAGATCACGTGCGCCTCCTCGTCGAGGAGGCGCTTCTCGAAGGCCCGGACGTACTTCTTCCGCTCTTCGGGGTCGACCGCGCGCGACTGCTTGCGGTACAGCTCGTCGAGCTCCTTGTCCTTGTGCTTGCCGTAATTCGCGTCCGAGTTGCTCACGAAGCGCGGCAGGTCCAGATCCGGCTCCACGATGAACCCGCACTGGAAATCCATCGTCACCTCGAAGTCCCCCCGCTTGAGCATCGGGTAGTACGCCGCGGGCTCCACGACCTCCTGCTTGACGTTGAGGCCGATCTGGCGCCACTGATCGATGAGCCAGATGCCGAGCGGCTCGTAGGGATGCGGGATACCCCGGTTCTTGAAGGTGAACGAGAAGCCGTCCGGTACCCCAGCCTCGCGGAGCAGCCGCTTGGCTTCGGCGCGGTTCGCCGCGATGTCGTGCCCGTAGCCCGCGAGCTTCTCGAGCTCGGCCGGGGGCGTCGCGTACGGGGTGCCCGGCACCTGGATGCCGGCCACGTCCTTCACGAGCGTGATCTTGGAGAGGTTCTTGGATCCCTCGTAGCGATCGAGGGCCAGGGAGAGGGCCCGGCGCACGCGCTTGTCGTCGAACGGCTTCCTCTCGTGATGCATCGAGACGAAGTTCAGGCAGTCCCAGGGGCTCTCCTGCACCGTGATCTTGTCACCGAGGGCGGAGACCAGCTGGTCCCGCTCCGGCGGGCTGAAGCTCCGGAACTGGATGTGGGCTCGCCCGGCCCGGACCGCGGCGACCTGCTGCGCGGACGACGTCACGAACAGCGCACGGTAGCCGTCGAGGTAGGGCTTGCCCTTGTCCCAGTAGTTCGGATTGCGCTTGCCCACCCACTCCGAGCCCTTGACGTGCGTGACGAAGGTGAAGGGCCCCGTGCCCATCACGTGCGTCTCGTACCAGTGCTGGTCCTTCGCCAGGATGTCCGCCTTGTAGATCCAGTTCCAGGGCGAGGCGAGATTCAGGAGCAACGACGACTCCGGATACTTCAGGCGAAAGCGCACGCTGTATGGGTCCGGCGCCTCCACCACCTCCACCGCGGCATAGGACTCCTTGCGCAGCGACTTGATCCCCGCGGGCGGGAAGATGATCCGGTCGTAGGAGGCCTTGACGTCCTTCGACGTCATCTCGGCACCGTCGTGGAACTTCACCCCCTTGTGGAGCTTGAAGGTGTAGACGAGGCCGTCCTTGGAGATCGTCCAGGACTCGGCGAGGTCACCGACCGGCTTCGTCCCGGTCTTGTCGAACGGGTCCACCCGCATCAGCGTGTTGTAGTGCGGGGCGGTCGGGTGGATAAGCCCAAAGGTTTCCTCCTGGTGCGCGTCGTAGGAGGGTGGCTCCGAGGGCACCACGAAGATGAGCTCGCCGCCATAGCGTGGCTTGTCCTGGGCGAAGGCTGGTGCTCCCCAGCCGGCCGACACCACGAAAGCGAAGGCGACGAGAGCAGAGACGAGCCACATGGTCCGATCGCGCATGAGCCACCTCCCCGATGAGATTTGCTACTGGGGCGTTTGAGGAATCAATCGGTCAAGGTAGGTCTTGGTTCCGGTTCGAACGGCGCTACTTTACGGCGCCCGCCTCCCCCCTGTCAAGGCTCGGGGCCGCCCGGGCTACACCCGGATGCAGGCGGCGTGGTGGCCGGGCCTGACCTCCCGCAGATCGGGGACCAGGGTCCGACACTCGGGCACCGCGATGGGGCATCGCGGGTGGAACACGCAGCCCGAGGGCGGGTTGAGCGGGCTCGGCACCTCGCCGCCCAGCACCACGTGCTCGCGCTTGGCCTCGACGGCCGGGTCCGGGATGGGTACCGCCGAGAGGAGGGCCCGGGTGTAGGGGTGCAGCGGGTCCTCGTAGAGCGCCTTCCGGTCGGTGATCTCCACGATCTTGCCCAGGTACATGACCGCCACCCGGTCAGAGATGTGGCGCACCACCGAGAGATCGTGGGCCACGAACAGGTAGGTCAGCCCGAACTCCGCCTGGAGCTCCTCCAGCAGGTTGATGATCTGGGCCTGGATCGACACGTCGAGGGCCGAGACCGGCTCGTCGCAGACGATCAGGCTCGGCTCCATGGCGAGCGCCCGAGCGATACCCACCCGCTGACGCTGGCCCCCCGACAGCTCGTGGGGGTAGCGGCGCGCCATGGCCGGGAGCAGGCCCGCGTGGCGGAGCAAATCTTGCACCCGGGCCGCGCGGGCGGTGCGGTCCGGCACGATGCCGTGCACGCTGAGCGGCTCGGCGATGATCTGGCCCACCGTCATGCGGGGGTTGAGCGAGCTATAGGGGTCCTGGAAGATCACCTGCATGCGGCGGCGCACGCCGCGCAGGTCCGAATCCGAGAGCTTGGCCAGGTCCCGGCCCTCGAAGATGACCTCCCCGCTCGTCGGCGGCTCGAGGCGGAGGATGCACCGCCCGGTGGTAGTCTTGCCACAGCCGGACTCGCCGACCAGGCCCAGGGTCTCCCCGCGCTGGATCTGGAAGCTCACGCCGTCCACCGCCTTGACCACCGCGGGCGCGCCGCCGAAGAGCCCCCCGCCGACCTGGAAATGCTTCACGAGGTTCCGGACTATCAGAATCGGCTCCGGCGAAGCCTTGGAGCGCTGCGTCGGGGCCTCTTCGCCCTGCGGGCTCATCGGGGCGTGCGCTCCATCGGCATACGAACGTCCCTCGAGCTCCAGCAAGTCGATCGGGGCGTCCGTTCGCCGGGGGTCATCTCGTCAGGCAGGGACCGGGGTTTGGGTCTGGAGGTCCTTGGCGAGCCAGCAGGCCGAGAGGTGCTCGGCGGTGACCGGCTCTAGCGGCGGCTGCTCCTGCCGGCACCGGTCGATGGCGTAGGCGCAGCGGGGAGCGAAGGAGCAGCCGGCGGGCAGCCGCGAGAGATCGGGCGGCTGGCCGGGAATGGGCTGGAGCTTCGCCCGGCGCGGCTCGTCCAGGCGCGGCACCGAGCGCAGCAGGCCCAGGGTGTACGGGTGCCGCGGGTTGGCGTAGATCTCGCGCGCGGTCGCCCGCTCCACGATCTTGCCCGCGTACATCACGTTGACCCGGTCGGCGTACCGCGCCACCACCCCGAGGTTGTGCGTGATCATCATGATCGCCACCCCGAGCCGCCGCGAGAGGCTCTTCATCAGCTCGAGGATCTGGGCCTGGATGGTCACGTCGAGCGCGGTGGTGGGCTCGTCGGCCAGGACCAGGTCCGGGTTGCAGGCCAGCGCCATCGCGATCATGATCCGCTGCCGCATCCCCCCGCTGAACTGGTGCGGAAACTGGCGGAGACGACGCGCGCCGTCCGCGATGCCGACCAGCGAGAGCTGCTCCACCGCCCGGGCTTGAGCCTGCGCGCCCGTCATGCCGAGGTGGGTCTCGACGGTCTCGGTGAGCTGGCGGCCGATGGTGAGCACCGGGTTGAGCGAGGTCATGGGCTCCTGGAAGATCATCCCGATCTCCCGCCCTCGCACCCGGCGCATCTCCTCCTCGGACAGGGCGAGGAGGTTGCGCCCCTTGAAGATGATCTCGCCGCCCACGATGCGCCCGGCGGGCGCCGACACCAGCCGCATGACCGAGAGCGCGCTGACCGACTTGCCGCAACCCGATTCGCCGACGAGCGCGACCGTCTCGCCCTTGCGAACGTCCCACGACACACCGTCCACCGCGCGGACCACGCCGGCCGAGGTGTGAAAGTGGGTGCGGAGATCACGGACGTCGAGCAGGACCTCCATGTCGCGGGGAGTCTAACACACCGCCGCCGAGGACCGGCCGGGTCAGCGGGAGCGCAGGGGGGCCCGCTCCTCCACGCCCGGCAGCGCGGTGCGGAAGGTGTCGCAGGACTCGACGCGCCCCGCCTCGAGGCCGCGGCGGAGCCAGCCGGCGCGCTGGCGGGCCGACCCGTGCGTCCAGGTCTCGGGGCTGACGCGACCGCCGGCCTGCTTCTGGATCCGATCGTCTCCGACCGCGGAGGCGGCGCCCAGAGCCTCCTCCACGTCACCCTCCTCGAGCAGCCGCCGCTCTCCGGTCGAGTGGGCCCAGACCCCGGCCAGGCAGTCGGCCTGTAGCTCGAGCCGGACCGAAAGGGCGTTCGCGCTCGCCGGGCGGCGCTCCTGGCCGGCGCGCACCTGATCGGTCAGGCCCAGCAGGTGCTGGACGTGGTGGCCGATCTCGTGGGCCAGCACGTACGCCTGCGCGAAGTCGCCGGGGGCCCCGAAGCGGTTCCGGAGGTCGTCGTAGAAGCCCAGGTCGATGTAGACCTTGCGGTCCTCCGGACAGTAGAAGGGCCCGGCCGCGGCCTCCGCGAATCCGCAGCCGGAGCGGGTGCCGCCGGTGAACAGCACGAGGCGCGCGCGGTCGTAATCACGCCCCATGCGCTGGAACTCGCGGGTCCACGTGTTCTGCACGTCGTCGAGCACGAATGACACGAAGTCGGCGCGCTGCTCCTCCGCCGGCCCCGCCTTCCGTGGCGGGGCCGAGGCCGCGCCGCCACCGGGCCCTGGGGAGACGTCACCGCCGCCGTCCAGGAGGGCGAAGAAATTCTGGCCGAAGACCAGGCTCAGCACGAGCAGGATCAGGGCGCCGCCGAGGCCGATGCCGCCGCCGACGCGGAAGCCCATGCCGCCGCCCGACGGGGTCTCGCCGCGGCGATCCTCGATGTCCTGGCTACGCTCCCCGCGCGTCCAGCGCATCGCGGCCTCCCTAGGCCCGGGCGGGCGCGCCGGAGGCGACGCCCAGCTCGCCGAGGACGGCGGCGATGGCGGCCAGCACCCCGCGCATCTCGGGCTCGCCCAGCGCGCCGATGCAGCCGATGCGGAAGCTGTCGGCGACCGTGAGCTTGCCGGGGTAGATCACGTAGCCGCGCTGGTTGAGCCGCTCGTAGAACGTCTCGAAGTGGAACTTGGGATCGGCCGGCATCCGCACCGTGACGATGATGGGGGCCTGCAGCCGGTCCGGCAGCAGGGTCTCGAAGCCCATGGCGCGCAGGCCCTCCACCAGCAGGGCGCAGTTGCGGCGGTACCGCGCCCCCCGCCCCGCCACGCCGCCCTCGGCGGCGTGCTGGTCGAGTGCGCGGTCGAGGGCCGCGATGACGTGAGTGGGTGGGGTGAAGCGCCACTGCCCGTTCTTCTCCATCGCGGTCCACTGGTCGTGGAGGTCCAGGCTGAGGGACGGGGCCTGGCCGCGCGCCTCCTCCAGCGCCTCCCGCCGCACGATGGCGAAGCCCATGCCGGGCACGCCCTCGAGGCACTTGTTGGCGGAGGCGACCACCGCGTCGAAGGCGACGCGCCGGGCGTCGAGCGGGATGGCGCCGAACGCGCTCATCGCGTCGATCAGGAGTCGCCGGCCCCTCTGCCCGGTCACCGCCGCGATCTCCTCGACCGGGTTCAGCACGCCCGAGGTGGTCTCGCAGTGCACCACCACCACGTGGGTCACCGCGGGATCCCGGGCGAGCGCCGCGTCGAGCGCGGCCGGATCGGCCGGCTGGTCCTCGGGCGTCTCCTGCGCCACGCAGGCGCGCCGGTAGTACTCGCACATGCGGACCAT
Source organism: Methylomirabilia bacterium (assembly GCA_041497895.1). Taxonomy (GTDB): domain Bacteria; phylum Methylomirabilota; class Methylomirabilia; order Rokubacteriales; family CSP1-6; genus CAMLFJ01. Next base: position 32,906 of record JBGQHJ010000006.1, on the reverse strand, counting down.
GCGCCGGCCGTAGGCGCCGTTGACCAGCACCAGGAGCTTGCCCTGGGGCGGCACCAGGGTGCCGATCATCGCCTCCACGATGAACGTCCCGCTGCCCTGGAGCGGCACGCACACGTGGCTGCCGTCGCCCGAGACCAGCTCGAGCAGGCGCCGGCGCACCCGCGCGTTCATGGCGATGAACTCGCCGTCGCGCGAGCCCCAGTCGCGCAGCATCGCCTCCTTGGTCGCGCGGGTCGTGGTCAGCGGCCCCGGGGTCAGCAGAAACGGCTCGCGGTGCGTCCGGTCCATGGCGCTCGATCCTTTCCGGTTGCCTGGCTCAGCTCTTGATCCGGAGCCCGCGCGGGTCGTAGGGGGCGGCGAGGCTCGCCCGCGCCGGCATTCGCTCGCCGCCGACGTCGAGGGCGAAGGCCCCGGTCTCGATGTACCGCTCGTCCACGCCCGCGGGCTCGCGCACGTATCCCATCGCCACCGCCCGGCCGAGCGTGTGGCCGAACGCGGCCGAGGTCACCGCCCCCACCACGCGCCCGTCGCGCAGGATCGGCTCGTCGCCCCACGGCAGCGCGGCGGGGTCCTCGAGCACGAAGGTCAGCAGTCGCTTCGTGAGCGGCTGGCCCCGCCGGCTCAGCAAGGCCTCGCGGCCGATGAACGGGATCGCCTTGTCGAGCCGCACCGCGAACCCGAGGCCCGCCTCCCAGGGCGTGTCCTCCGTGGTGACCTCGCGGCCCCAGGCCCGGTATGCCTTCTCGCAGCGCAGCGAGTCCATGGCGTAGTAGCCGGCGTCACGCAGCCCGAGATCCCGGCCGCGCTCCCACAGGACATCGTACACGCCCGGAGCCTCCGTGACCGGCACGTAGAGCTCCCAGCCGAGCTCGCCCACGTAGGTGATGCGGGAGGCGCGCACCGCGGCCGACCCGATCGGGATGTCCCGGGAGGCGCCGAACGGGAACGCGGCGTTGCCGAGGTCGGCGCGGCACACGCGGCGCAGCAGCTCGCGCGAGCGCGGGCCCATCACCCCGAGCACCGCCCACGCGTCGGTCACGTCGGCAACCGTGACGCGCGCGCCGGCGGGCAGGTGGCGCCGGATCCAGTCGAGGTCGCGCGTGCTCTGGGCCGATCCGGTGACGACCAGGTAGGCGTCCGCGGCCAGCCGGGTGACCGTGAGGTCGCTCTCGTAGCCTCCCTGCTCGTTCAGCATACCGGTGTACACGATGTGGCCCGGCGGCACGCCCACGTCGTTGGCGCACAGGCGCTGGAGAGCCGCCTCCGCGTCCACCCCCTGAACCAGGAGCTTGGCGAACGACGTCTGGTCGAAGATCGCCACCGCCTCGCGCGCGGCCCGGTGCTCCGCCGCCGCGTAGGGAAACCAGTTCTGGCGGCCGAACGAGTAGACGGTCTCCGGCTCGACACCCTCGGGTGCGAACCAGTTGGCCCGCTCCCAGCCCATCTTGGCCCCGAAGGCGGCGCGGCGCGCACGCAGGCGCTCGTGGAGCGGAGAGCGTCGCACGCCCCGGCCGCTCGTGAGCTCGCGGTTCGGGAACGCGATGTTGTAGTGCACCCCCACGATCTCGCTGACCCGCTCGCGCAGGAAGCGCGGGTCGGCGTGGAAGGGAGCGAAGCGCCGGATGTCGGCCTGCCAGAGATCCATCGGCGGCCGGTCGTCCACGATCCACTCCGCGAGGGCGCGGCCCGCCCCGCCCGCCGCCGCGATGCCGCCCGAGCAGAAACCGGCGCCCACGTAGTAGCGCCGCACCTCGGGCGCCTCGCCCAGGATGAAGTAGTTGTCGGGGGTGAAGGACTCGGGCCCGTTGAGGAACGTGCGCACCTCCGCCGTCTCGAGGGCGGGCAGGCGCTCTACCGCGTTGGTCATCAGGATCTCGAACTTCTCCCAGTCCTCCTTGAGGGTCTGGAACGAGAAGCCCTCCGGGATGCGATCGGTCCCCCAGGGCTTGGCCCACGGATCGAAGCCGCCCATCAGGAGGCCGCCCACCTCCTCCTTGACGTAGACGTGACCGTCCGGGTCGCGGAGCACCGGGAGGTCGGACGAGATCCCCGCGATGGGCTGGGTCACGATGTACATGTGCTCGCAGGCGTGCAGCGGGACGGTCACGCCGCTCATCCGTCCGAGCTCACGGGCCCACATCCCCGCGCAGTTCACCAGGATCGAGGTGGCGATGGGCCCCGCCGACGTCTCGACGCCCGCGACCGCCCCGCGCTCGATCCGCACCCCGGTGACCTTCACGCCCTCCCGCAGCTCGGCGCCGCCCGCGCGCGCGCCGCGGGCCAGGGCCTGCGTCACGTCGGCGGGATTGGCCTTGCCGTCGCCCGGGATCCACACCGCGCCGACCAGGTCGTCGGTGCGCATGAGCGGGTAGCGCCGCCCCGCCTCCTCCCGCGAGATCACGTGGGCCTCGATGCCGTAGGCGTTGGCCACCGAGGCGTTGCGCCGGAGCTGGATCATTCGCTCAGTACTACGTGCGACACTCACGCTCCCGCACTGCTTCCAGCCGGTGGACTGCCCGGTCTCCGCCTCGAGCCGGCTGTAGAGGTCCACGCTGTAGCGGATGAGCCGGGTGAGGTTGCTCGAGGAGCGGAGCTGGCCGACCAGCCCCGCCGCGTGCCACGTGGTGCCGCCCGAGAGGCTCCCCTGCTCGAGCAGCACCACGTCGCGCCAGCCGAGTCGGGTCAGGTGATACGCGACACTCGTCCCGACGATCCCACCCCCGACGATGACCGCGCGGGCGCTACCGGTCACGAGACAGCGGACTATCGTTTAGTTCTTCAGGCTCTTCAGCTGCGGGGGCCCAGAACTGGCCCCCGCACTCCCCCAGTGGCGGACGACCGTTCGCGGCGGGTGCGTCCTCACACCACATGATTCAACGCGAGGTCGAACACGTCGAAGTTTCGCAGGCGTCGCGCGGCCGGCACGCCCGGCGTCGGCCGGCTCAGCAGGAGCGGGACCGTCTGCTCGCTGATACCCCCGTGGGAACGGAGCGGAGCGTCGAGACCGGAGAGGTCGTGACGCGCCTCGCTCGTGCCGATCACCACGTGTCGCTCCGACACCGCCACCAGGTCGCCGACCCGATCGGGCGGCAGCTCGAAGCGCCGGCAGGCCGCCTCGCGCCCCAGCACCACCTCCATGCCGGGCAGCCCCGCCACGCGTTCCCGCAGCCGCTCCGCGTCCGCCCCGGCCGGCAGGTAGACGGTCGCGAAGGAGCCCAGCGCGCCGTGGTGCACGACGTAGGGATCGGTGATCGGCAGGATCACGCGCGTCTGGGCCGCGCCGAGCCACTCGTCGAGCACGTCCTGGAGGTAGATCACGCGCGGGTGGCCGCTCGCGTCGGTCTTGGCGTTCATGCCGTGGTCGGCGGTGATCGCGAGGGTCGCACCGAGGCCGGCCAGCTTGGCGAGGTAGCCGTCCATCATGCCGTAGAACTCGTTGGCCTCGGCCGAGCCCGGCGCGTGCTTGTGCTGCACGTAGTCGGTGGTCGAGAGGTACATGATGTCCGGCCGGGTCGACTCGAGCAGCTTCACCCCCGCCGCGAACACGAACTCCGAGAGCTCGGCGCTGTAGACCGACGGCAGCGGCATGCCCACCAGGCCCAGGCCGTCCGCGATGCCGTGCTCGGCCGCGGTGGTCTCGTCGGCCTTCTCGGCCGAGAAGCAGATCCCCGACATCTGGTGACCGAGCAGGCGGCGCAGCTTGTCCTTGGCGGTCACCACCGCGACGCGCGCGCCCTCCCGGGCGAAGGCGGCCAGGATGGTCCCGCACCGCAGGTAGCGGGGGTCGTTCATCATGACCTCGGCCCCGGCCTCGCGATCGAAGAAGTAGTTGCCGCAGATGCCGTGCGCGGAGGGCGGGACGCCGGTGACGATCGAGAGGTTGTTGGGATTCGTGAAGCTCGGCACCACGCAGTCGGCCAGGCGCTCGGTGCCCCCGGACAGCGCGGAGGCCAGGTACGGCATCGCGCCCGCCGCGATGGCCCGCCGCACGTAGTCCGGCTCGCAGCCGTCGATGCACATCACCACCAGCGGACGATCCGGCCAGCCGTACGAGCGGCCGTTCACGGTCACGGATCCGGCGCGGCGAGTGGCCATGTCAGCTCCTGCAGCGGGCGTGGGGGAGATGCTGCCGGGCTCCGGGGCAGAGCTCGGAGTAGAGGCGGCAGACCGCCTCCGCCACGCAGGGCCAGCGGTGCTCGGCGGCCCAGCGCGTGGCCTGCTGCCCGAGCCGGCGGCCCTCGGCGCCGTCGAGCAGCGCGGTGATCGCGGCGGCCAGCGCGGCCGGGTCGCCCTCGGGCACGAGGCGCCCGGTCACGCCGTCCTGCACGGTGGTGGTGAGACCGCCCACCCGCGAAGCGACCACCGGGCTGCCGCACGCCATCGCCTCGAGCGCGACCATCCCGAACGACTCGTAGTACGACGGCACCACCGTCGCGTCCGCCGCGGCGTAGAACAGCCGGAGGCGCCGCTGGGGCTGGGCGCGGAGGAAGCGCACCCGTCGCTCGAGCCCGAGCGCCTTCAGGCGGTGGCGCAGGGCAGCCCCGTGGGCGTTCTCGCGCTCGTCGTGATCGCCGCCCACGATCAGCAGGCACGCCGGCGCCGGCACCGCGGTCATGGCCTCGAGCAGCGTGTCGAGCCCCTTGATCGGCTGCAGCCGGCCCACGTAGAGCAGCAGCGGATCCGGGGGCAGCTCGAGCAGGTCCTTGGCCTTGGCCGGGTCCATCGGCTGGAACAGGTCGGTGTCGACGCCGCACGGGATGACCGCGATCCGGTCGGCGCGGGCCCCGTAGTGCCACACCAGGTGCGCGCGCTCCACCACGTTGGCCGCCACCACCCGGTCCGCCTCGGCCACGATGCGCGTCTCCTCGTCGAGGCGCAGCGTGGGCTCGAGCTCGGCGGGGCTCTGGGCCACCGTATTCTTGAGCCGCCCGAGGGTGTGGAACATGTGCACCAGCGGGACGCCCCACTTCGCTCGCAGCCGGAGCCCGGCCACACCGGAGAGCCAGTAGTGCGAGTGGATCAGGTCGTAGGCGGTGCCGCTCGTGCGCGCGAAGTCCTCGACCCCGGTCGCGAACTGGTCGAGGTGGGCGTGGACCGCCTCGCGCGGCATCGGCGCCTCCGGCCCCGCGGGCAGGTGCACGACGCGGGCGCCGGACCCGAGCTCGACCACGCGCGGAATCGTCGGGTTCTGCGACCGGGTGAAGACGTCGACGCGGAGCCCCATGCCGCCGAGCTCGCGGGCGACCTGCCGCACGTAGACGTTCATCCCGCCCGTCTCCTTGCCGCCCAGCGCGGCGAGGGGGCAGGTGTGCACCGAGAGCATCGCGACCGAGAGGTTCACCGGGTCACCCGCACGTTCAGCACGTCCTCCGGCGAGGGACCGAAGCCGTACTTGTAGGGCTCCTCGCCGCGCAGGAAGTCGAAGATGGGGAAGCCGCGGTCGATGGCGTCGCGGATGAGGTGGGCCAGGAGCACGATGCCGGGGGCGAGCACGGCCCGGGCGGGGTCGAAGCCCGAGTTGTAGAGGCCGACGCTGCCGCCGTGCTCGAGGCACAGGAACGCGGCCACCGCGGCACCCTCGAACTCGAGGAACCAGAGCCGCGCCCAGCCCGCCGCGGCCAGCCGGCGCGTCGCGGAGCGGAAGAAGCGCTCCATCCGCTCGTCCATGAAGCGCGCCTTGCCCACCTTGGAGAGCCGGTGCAGCGTGAGGAAGCGCGTCATGGCCTCGTCCCAGCCGTCGACCGCGGCGTGCGAGCGCGTGGTCGCGCCGGGCAGCTCGCGCTCGAGCCGGCGGATCTTGCGCCGGAGCTCGTGCCGGTCCTTGCCGGACAGGTGCGCGAGGTACTCGTCCCAGGTCTTGGGCAGGGCCAGCACCGGGCAGCGGTCCTCGCGCTCCACGGTAGGAGTGAGGCCGCGCGCGGGCGCCAGCGCCGGCACCAGCGCCGCGGTGGCCGAGGCCGCGCGGATGCCGTGGAGGTCCCACTCCGCGGGCTGGGTCGCGCAGTGCTGGAGCAGCGCGGCCCAGATCTCCTCCTCGCGGCCGTCCGGGGCGATGAGGTCGAGGTAGTCGGAGACGTCCACCCCTCCGACGATGCGCTGCCGACCGGGCGCGTCCTCGTAGAGCGGCAGCAGCCCCGCCAGCTCGCCGGCGCCGTCCATGACGGCCAGGATCTGCTTCGGGCGGTCCGTCGCGAACGCCGCGACCCACTCGGTCTGCCACTGCCAGGTCAGGAACACCGACGGCAGCCGTACCCGGTCGAGCAGCCCGTTCCACCGGGCCTCGTCGAGGGCGTGGAGATCCGGGTGGACCTCGATCTTCATGGCTCAGAGGTCTCCCGTGTCGTCGCCACCACCGGCCGCGTCCATCAGGCTCCCCTCGCCGTCGGTCCCGGTCTCGCCCTCGGCCATCGCCTCGTCCATGGCGGCGTCGAGGTCCGGGCCCAGGTCCTCCCCCATCTCGGAGCCCATCTTCTTGACGAACTGGGCCACGCTGCGGGGGTCGTTCTCGTCGAGGTCACCGAAGCTGGAGGGATCGGAGAGGGAGTCGAGGCGGGCGTCTTCGGACTTCACGGTGGCGAAACGGGACATCAGGCGCGAGAGCTCGGCGCTGCCACATCGCGGACATCGCGGCGCCTCGGCCGCCTCCCGCGTGCGGATGAGCAGGCTGAGCCGGCGTCGGCAGCCCTGGCACTCGTACTCGTAGATCGGCACCCTGCGCCCTCCGCCCGGTTTAGATGCGCCATTCTAGCACGTGGATTCCAGGGGGTTCAGGGCACCTCCGGCCGCGCTCGGCGCCGGCTCCGCCACTCCTGCTCCACCGCCGAACGGTCGGGGCTCTCCTGCCCCAGGAGCTCCTTGATGTCCTCGCCGTTGAGGGCCGGCGCGTCTCCCACGTTGTTGTTGAGCTTGAAGAAGACGCGCCGCGCGTGACCCTCGAGGGCCCGACCCCGCGCCACGATCCCGGCCAGCTCCTCCCGGTCGTAGAGGTACCCGTACTTCTCGGCCACGCTCGGCTCCTGGCCGCGGAGCTGCTTCATGAAGCCCTCCCGGTTGCGCCCATGCAGGCGCAGGATCGCGGTGGGCGACGTGAGGGCGACCGTGGTGTCGACCGCGGCGGGAGTGCGCGGGGCGTCCACCGAGACGTAGGTGAGGCCCCGGTCGCGGAGCAGGGCCAAGGTCTCCTCCGCGTGGCGGGGCAGCCAGGAGGCGTCGCGGAACTCCACCGCGATGGTCACGCCGGGCAGCCGCGCGGGAAGGCCCGCCAGGTACTCGACCGCCCGCTCGCCGTACTTCACCCACGGCGCCATCTGGAACAGCACGTAGCCGAGCTTGCCCGCGTCGGCGAGCGGCCGGAGCGCCTCGCGGAACGCGGCGAAGACCCACTCCCGCGCCTCCTCGCCGAAGACCGCGTTGTCGAGGCGGCCGCGCGCGTCGGGCCGGGCGCGCGCGGGCAGCATCTCGAGGAGCGGCGGCGGCAGGCGCAGGGCGTCGAGGTGATGCCCGGTGAGCAGCGCGTAGGCCTTCACGCTGAACAGGAAGCCGGGAGGCGTGCGCCGGGCCCAGAGCATCGCGTTCTGAGCGGAGAGCGGGGCGTAGAACGTGGAGTTGACCTCGACGCAGTCGAAGAAGCGGCTGTACCACCAGAGCCGCTCCTCCGCCTTCATGCTCTTGATGGGATAGAACGATCCCTCCTGCACCATGCTCTTGTCCTGCCAGGCGCAGAGCCCCACCCGGTACTCGGTGGTGACCGGGCCCTCGGGGTGGTGCCGGATCAGCGGAGGCGGCGCGCTATCGCGGAACGACTTCGGCATTGGAGCTGCGCTCGGCCAGCCCCAGGCGGCGGTAGAGAGCGGCCAGCGGCGCGGGCGCCCACCAGTTCCACCGCCCCATCAGGCGCATGGTGGCGGGCACCAGCAGCGCGCGCACGATGGTCGCGTCGATCACCACCGCCAGGCCGATGCCGATGCCCACCGCCTGGATGATCACCGAGCGCGCGGTGGCGAACCCGAAGAACACCGCGGCCATGATCGCGGCGGCGCCGGTGATGAGCCGGCCGGTCGACTCGAGCGCCTCGGCCACCGCGTGGGCGGTGTCGCCGCCGCGCTCGTACTCTTCCCGCACCCGGCTCAGCAGCAGGACCTCGTAGTCCATGGAGAGCCCGAAGACGAAGCAGAACATGATGAGCGGCGTCGCGGTCTGGATGGGACCGGGCGTGAAGTCGAGCCAGCCCGAGAGGTGGCCTTCCTGGAAGATCCACACCAGCGCCCCGTAGGAGGCGCTGATCGACAGCAAGTTCATGATCACCGCCTTGAGCGGCAGCAGCACGGAGCCCAGCAGCAGGAACAGCACCACGTAGGTGGCGAGCATGACCAGACCCACCGTGAGCGGCGCGTGCCGGGTGACCAGGCTGATGATGTCGAGGTCGAACGCGGTCTGCCCGGTCACCAGTACCTCGCCTCCCACCACGGGATGGGAGGCGCGGATCTCCTGGACCAGCGCGCGCGCCTCCTCGCTCGATGGCTTGAGCGGGGTGGCGACCACGAGCAGGGCGAGCCGGCCGCCCACGGTCTGGCGCAGCAGCTGCTGCACCCCGGGCGGCCGCATCGCCGGCGGCGCGGTGGCGAGCTGCTGGTACTGCTCGCGCGTCACGCTCGGGTCGAGGTCGACCAGGCTCTCGACGCGGCCCACGTTGGGCCGCTTGGCCAGCCAGCGGCTCAGGTCGTAGAGACCGCCGATCCGCTCCGCGGTGAGCGGCGAGCCGTCCGGGTAGCGCACCACCACCAGGACACGGTTGCTGTCACCGCCCGGGAAGTGCTCGCGGAGCACTTCGTCGCCGCGGCGAGAGACCGCCTCGGGCGGCAGCGCGTTGACGTCGCCCGAGCCCACCCGCAGGTGCAGGAACGGCAGGCCCAGGATCAGGAGCAGCGCGGAGACCGAGAGGAACACCGCCCACGGATGCGTCATCACGGTGACCGCCACCGTGTGCCAGAGCCCGCGTCCGGCTCGCGATCGCTCCGGGTGGACGAACGGGAGCCGCAGCGAGTTCACCCGGGGACCCAGGACCGCGAGCAGCGCCGGTAGCAGGGTCACGGCGTAGACCACCGCCAGCGACACGACCACGGTGCCGGCCCAACCGATCGAGCCGATGTTGCCGAGCCCGAGGAAGACCATGCCGAGGAGCCCGATGGCCACCGTGAGTCCGGAGAAGAGGATGGCCCGGCCCGCGGTGGCCATGGTGCGCGCGAGGGCCTCCGGCGTGGGGCGCGCGCGGATCTCCTCGCGAAAGCGGCTCACGATGAAGAGCGAGTAGTCGATCGCGACTCCGAGGCCGATCATGGTCACGATGTTGGGCGCGTAGACCGACACCGACGTGTAGCGGGCCATGAGCAGCGTGCCCGCGATGGCGCCCGCCATCGAGAGCGCGCCCACCAGGAGCGGCAGGAGCGCGGCCACCACGGAGCCGAACACGAGCAGCAGCAGGATGACGACCAGGGGCAGGATCACCAGCTCGGCGCGCTGCAGGTCCGTGCGGGTCACCTCGGTGAAGTCGTGATTGAGCGGGATGTTGCCGACCGGCAGCAGCTCGAGCGTCTCGGTCTTCACCTTGGCCCGCAGCGACGGGTACACGTCGGGCGGCAGCACCGAGAACTCGAGCGACGAGAACGCGGCCGACTCCCCCTTCAGCTCCACCACCGCGAGCGCGCGCCGGCCGTCCCGCGAGATCATCTCCGCCGCCGGCACCGAGGCGTCGTAGACCGGCGGGTCGTAGGCGGTCACCACCCGGGCCACCCGCTCGTCGCGGCGGAGCGGCGCCAGGGCGGCCTCGACCTCCCGCCGGAACGCGGGGTCCTTCGCGGAGCGGGTGGGGCTGCTGAAGATGAAGCTGAAGGACGGCGGGCGGCCGGGCAGCTCGCGCCCGATCAGGTCGAGCGCACGCCCCGACTCGGTGGTGGTCGGCACGTCGGTGGTGGCGAGGCGGCCGCCGTGGGCGATCAGCCAGAGCGACGGAGCCAGGCTCGCGAGGGAGAGCGCGATGACCGCGAATCGGAAGCGATGGACGAACCGACCCCAGCCCGCGAGCATAGGGACCTATCGTAACCCACAAACCGCGAGGGGACCCGTGGTCTACGCGCGGCCGGCGACCTCCTCCACCCGCACCCCGCGCCCGCCGCTCACGGCCACGATCGCGCCCACCAGCAGCAGCGCGCCGGCCAGGGACCAGAACACCGGGCGATAGCCGCCGAGCAGCGTGTAGAGCACTGCGGCCCCCACCGGTCCGAGCGCCCGCGCGCCGTTGGCGCCGAGCGCCACCGCGCCGCTGATCGTCGCGTAGTGCGCGGGACCGAACACCTCGGCGAGCGTGGTGGCCCGCGCGAGCGTGGCCATGCCGTTGGCCGCGCCCAGCACCACGATCACGAGGAACAGGCCCCCCGGCAGCGAGGGCGCGAGCGCGACCAGGCCGAGCCCGAGGGCCTGCGCGAGGAACACCGCCATGGTCACGCCGAGCGCCCCGAAGCGCCCGGCCACCGCGACGAAGAGGAGCCGGCCGGCGATCTGCATCGCGCCCATCCAGCCGATGGCGATGGCCACCGCGGTCGCGACGTGGCCGTTCTCGACCATGTAGGGGATCAGGTGCAGCGTGACCGCGGCGGTGGAGAAGCTGCCGATCGAGAACGCGAGGGAGAGCGCCCAGAAGATGGGCGCGCGGGCGACCACCCCGAGCGGCACCCCCGGCCCCCGCCCCGCGTCGCGGGCCTTGCGCGAGGCGCCCTTGACGAAGTGCGGCGGCTGCCGCCGCAGCACGAGGGCGTGGAGCGGAATGGTCAGGACCGCGAGGATCACGGCGAGGCCCAGCAGCGCCGGGCGCCAGCCCCAGTGCTCGAGGAATCCCGCGCTGATCGGCATGAAGATGGTGCTCGCCAGCGCGCCGGCGAGGGTGACGATGGTGAGCGCGCGATCACGATTGTCGGTCGGGAACCAGCGGACCACCGCCCCGAACGCGGGCTCGTAGAGCGTGGCGGCCAGCGCGAGCCCCATCAGCGTCCACACCACGTAGAGCCCGACCACGCCGTGCACCCGGGACCAGGCGACCATGAGCGCGGTCCCGAGACACGAGCCGACCGTCATCAGGCCCCACGGGCCCCGACGGTCGAGCCAGCGGCCGACCGGCAGCGCGGCGAGCGCGGCCACCGCCATGCCGACGGTGAAGGCGCCGGTGATCGCGACCCGGGAGGCTCCGAGGTCGGCCTCCATCGCGCCCAGGAACACCGGGAAGCCGTAGTACATGATGCCCCACGAGACGATCTCGGTGACGCAGAGGGTGCCGACCACGGTCCAGCCGTAGCTCAGAGCAGGCGCTCCATGATCAGCACGTCGACCCAGCGGCCGTCGAGCCGGCCCTGCTCGTGGTAGACCCCGACCGGCGCGAAGCCCATCTTCCGGTAGAGGGCCACTCCCACCTCGTTGTACGGGAACGTGGCCAGCACCATCTTGTGGTACCCGAGCGTCTTCGCGAGCGGCAGCAGGCGCCGCAGGAGGGCGCGCCCCACCCCGCGACCGCGCCAGGCGCGCTCGACGTAGACGGAGAGGTCGACCACGTTGTCGTAGGCGGGCCGGGGGTTGAACGAGTTGAGGCTGCCCCAGCCGACCACCTGACCACCGGTCACCGCCACCACCACCGGATGGCGCGCCGCGCGGGCGGCCATCCACTGCCGCCGCTCCTCGGGCGTGCGCAGCTCGGTCTCGAGCGTGGCGATGCGATCCTCGATGCCCTGGTTGTAGATGGTGCAGATCGCCGCGGCGTCGTCCGGCGTCGCGGGGCGGATCGAGACGTCCCCCATAGGATGTCGCCCTCCTCGCCCGCCAGTGTGCCGACGAGAACCCGATGAGGGAAATAGATTGTTCTCATGCAAACGATCAGGAATACTGCGAGGCGATGGATCTCAATCCCGCCCACGTGCGGACGCTCCGGGAGATCGCTCGCCACGGCAGCTTCTCGCGCGCGGCCGAGAGCCTGCACCTGAGCCAGCCCGCGGTCAGCCTGCACATGCGCCAGCTCGAGGCCCGCTGCGGCACCGCCCTGCTCGAGCGGGTGGGCAAGCGCGCCTTCCCCACCCCGGCCGGCACCGTCCTCCTCGAGCACGCCGGCCGCGCCTTCGCCGAGCTCGACCGCGCCCAGGAGGCGCTCCGCCAGCTCCGCGGGGTGGTGGCGGGGCGGCTCCGCCTCGGCACCGGGGCCACCGCGAGCATCCACCTGCTGCCCCCGCTGCTGCGACGGATGCGGGTCCGGTATCCGGAGCTGGAGCTGATCGTGGTCACCGGCAACGCGCCCGAGATCGCGGCCGCGGTGGCGGCCAACGAGCTCGACGTGGGGCTCGTCACCCTGCCGGTCACCGGCCGTCAGCTCGCGGTGACCCCGTTTCGCCTCGACCCGCTGGTGGCGGTGGGCCCGCCCGGCCACGAGTGGCCGGGCCCGGGCGCCCTGACCGCGGTCGAGCTGGCGCGCCAGCCGCTCATCCTCTACGAGCGCGGCGGCACCATCCGGCGTGTGATCGACGACTGGTTCCGGCGCGGCGGCGCGCGGCCGCGGGTGGTGATGGAGCTCGGCAACGAGGAGGCCATCAAGAAGCTGGTGGGCGCCGGGCTCGGGGTCTCGGTGAGCCCGGCGATGGCGGTGCGGGACGAGGTGCGGGCGGGCGCGCTCCGGATGCGCCCGCTCTCCCCCGCGCTGGTGCGGCGCCTCGGGCTGGTGCGCCGGCGCGACAAGCCGGAGACGCCGGCCCTGCGCGTGTTCCTGGCCGCGGTGGAGAGCCTCAGTGAAAATCGTGCGAGGGCACGCTCGCCAGGCGATGGCGCAGGGGGGCGAGCCGCTCGGCGCGCACGGAGGTGACGTTGTCCTGGCGCTGGAGCGTGCCCTCGATCAGCAGGAACGACTCGTTGACCAGCGCCAGCCGGTGCCGGTGGAAGAGCGCGGGGTGCACGATCACGTTGACCAGGCCGGTCTCGTCCTCGAGGTTGAGGAAGACGAAGCCCTTGGCGGTGCCGGGGCGCTGGCGCACCACCACCGCGCCCGCCACCTTCACCCACGCGCCGTGACGGAAGGCGGCGAGATCCGCCGTGCGCGACACCCCCATTCGTAACAGTCGCCCGCGGCGGAACGCCATCGGATGGGGACCGAGGGTGAGGCCGGTGCCGTCGTAGTCGGCGACCAGCCGCTCCTCGGCGGTCATCGGCCGTAGCGGCGAGTCCTCCCTGGACGACGGCAGCTCCTCGTAGAGCGCCCCCGCGGGCCGCCCCGCGCGCTCGGCCTCCCACAGCGCGGCCCGGCGCTCGGGCTCGAGGCTGGCGAGCGCGCCCACCCGGGCCAGCTGGGCCACCTCGTCGCGACGCAGCCCTCCGCGCTTGACCAGGTCCTCCACCGAGGCGAAGGGTCGCCGCTTCCGCTCCGCCTCGAGGCGGAGGCCCGCTTCCTCCCGCAGCCCGCGCACGTAGCGCAGCCCCAGGCGCACCGCCCCGGCCGGCGAGCCCGTGGATTCAATGGTACAGAGCCAGCCCGAGTAGTTGACGTCGGCGGGGTGGATCACCTGCCCGTGCCGGCCCGCGTCGTTCACGATGGTGGCCGGATCGTAGAAGCCCATCGGCTGGTTGTTGAGCAGCGCGGCGTAGAACGCGGCCGGATGATACGCCTTGAGATACGCGCTCGCGTACGCGAGCAGCGCGAAGCTCGCCGCGTGCGAGTTGTGCACGATCAGGCCGTCGGCGACGAAGTTGTGATCCTCCTCCACCGCGAGGTCGTAAGTGGGGCTCATCCCCGCGGGCTCCACGCTCATCACGCAATCCCAGCCGACGCCCGACGCGTCCGCCTCCGCCGTCGCCACGTGATCGTCGAACTGGAGACTCCCCAGTGGCCGCCAGCCCTTCTCGGTGAGGAGCAGGTGCTCCGGGGTGGTCACCACCTCCCGCCCCAGGAAGGTGCGGAGCCGATACACCATCCGCGATCCGCTCGGGGTCGCGGCGAGGACCCGGCGCGTCCGGATCTTCAGATCCGGATCACAGGCCAGGGTATGGCCCAGGGACGCCCGGCCTTCCACCACGTCCTCGATGCGGACCCGGCGCCCGGTCTCGGCGTCGATGACGCGGGTGTCGCCCGCGACGCACTCCGGGAAGCCGTAGAGCGCGAAGGCGGTGATGGAGTGGATGATGGCCTCCGCCGCGTCGCCCGAGATGCCCTGCCGGGCCATGCCCGCGCGGAGCTTCAGCTCCACCTCCTTCATGGCGCGCTCCGAGCGCTTGAAGCCGAAGGCCCGCCGCAGCTCCTCGGCCTCGCCCCCGGTGAAGCCGGCGGTGGCCATCGCCATGCGCAGCAGCTGCTCCTGGAAGAGCGGTACCCCGAGCGTGCGCTTCAGGATGGGCTCGAGCGCCGGGTGCGGCACCGTGATCTCCTCCCGTCCCGCGCGTCGACGCAGGTAGGGATGCACCATGTCCCCCACGATGGGGCCGGGGCGAATGATGGCCACCTGCACCACCAGGTCGTAGAAGCGCTCCGGCCGCAGGCGCGGGAGCGTGGCCATCTGGGCGCGGCTCTCCACCTGGAAGACGCCGATGGTGTCCGCCGCCTGGAGCATGCGGTAGACCTTCGGGTCCTGGGGCAGATGGGCCAGGTCCACCTCCCCGCCGCGACGGCGGATCATCTCGAGCGCGTCCTGGAGCAGCGACATCATGCCGAGCCCCAGCAGGTCCACCTTGACGATGCCGAGCGCGGCGCAGTCGTCCTTGTCCCACTGCACCACGCTGCGCCCGGGCATGGTGGCCGGCTCGAGCGGCACCACCCCGTCGAGCCGGCCCTGGGCGATCACCATGCCGCCCGAGTGCTGGCCGAGATGCCGCGGCAGGTCCTGGATGGCGCTCCAGAGCCGGGCGAAGTGCTGGACGCGCGGCTCGGCCGGATCGCAGCCCGCCTCGCCGAGGTGCGCGAGCAGGCTGTCGCCCGGATCGTTGTACTCCCAGTTGCTCACGAGCTGGGAGAGGCGCTCGATCACGTCGGCGGGCAGGCCCAGCACCTTGCCGATCTCGCGGGCCGCGCTGCGTCCGCGGTAGGTGATCACGTTCGCGGTCATCGCCGCCCCCAGCCGGCCGTAGCGCTCGTAGACGTACTGGATCACCTGCTCGCGGCGGTCGCCGCTCGGCAGGTCGAGGTCGATGTCGGGCCACTCCCCGCGCTCCTCGGAGAGGAAGCGCTCGAAGAGCAGCTCCATGCCGACCGGGTCCACCGCGGTGAGACCGAGGGCGTAGCACACCGCGCTGTTGGCCGCGGAGCCGCGCCCCTGTACCAGCACGCCGTGGGCCCCGCAGTACTGCACCAGGTCCCAGACGATGAGGAAGTAGCCGGCCAGGTCGAGCCGCTCGATCAGGGCCAGCTCGTGCTCGATCTGCCGCCGCGCCTTCCCGGCGAGGGGACCTCCGCCGTAGCGGGTGCGCGCGCCCGCGTGGGCGAGCGTGCGCAGGAAGCCGATCGGGGTCTCCCCGCGCGGCAGCGGATAGTCCGGGAAGCGGTAGCCCAGGTCCTTCAGGGTGAAGCCGAGCCGCAGGGCGAGCTCGCCGGTGTTGGCCACCGCCTCGGGGCAGTCGGCGAAGAGCCGCTCCATGGTGGCCCCGCTCTTCATGAAGTGCTCGCTGTTGCGTGCGAGCCGTCGGCCCGCGGCCTCGAGCGTGACGTGCTCGCGGATACACGTGAGCGCGTCGAGCAGCGGGCGGGCGCGCCGCGCGATCAGCCGGGGCTCGTTGGTGGCGAGCGGGGTCAGGCGCAGGCGCTGGGCCTCGGCGCGCACCCACTCGTTGCCGGCTTCCTCGGCACGGCTCAGGTGGCGCTGCAGCTCCGCGAAGACGTTGAAACGGCCGTAGATCGAGACGAGACGCTCGACGAGGCGCCGCCCGGCGGGCGCGCCGTCGCGCTCGAGCGCGGCGGCCACCGGCCCCCGCCCCCCGCCGGTGAGGCAGACGAGCCCGCCCGCGTACTCGGAGAGCTCGTCGAGGGTGGCCGCACCCTCGCCCTTCGGGGCCCGCATCTTGACCCGGGTGAGCAGGCGGCAGAGGTTCTGGTAACCCTCGCGGTCCTCCACCAGCAGCGGCAGGCGGCTGCCGTCGGCCAGCGTGACCTCCGCGCCCACCAGCGCGGAGAGCCCGAGCCGGGTGCACGCCCGGTAGAGCCGGGGCGCGCCGTAGACGCCGTCGGCGTCGAGGAGGGCGATGCCGGGCTGACCGAGCGCGGCGGCCCGCTCGGCCAGCGCCTCCGGCAGCGCGGCGGCCTCGAGAAAGCTGAAGGCGCTCCGGGCGTGCAGCTCGACGAACACGGCTCAGACCGTGAAGTGGCGGAAGTCCACGAGCGCGAGGAGCTCGGCGAAGCCGTCGACGAGGACATGCGTGGGGTGGACGTCGGCCTCGCGGAGCGCCTCGGAGCGGGCCATCATCGCGGGCGACCAGTGCGTGACCCGGCGCAGCAGGGCGTAGCCCGGACGGCTCCGGACGTCGCCGTATCGGGCGAAGACGTCCACGACCGACGCGGCCTGGGCCATCGTCACGTCCTTGACCAGGCTGTCTCCCACGTAGACCGCCCGGCCGGGCTCGGCGCCGACGTCGCGCAGGATCTCGAGGAGGACGGAGGCGTCGGGCTTCCACGCGTCCTCGCGCGTGTGGCGATGCACCGTCGAGCGGAGACGGTAGTGCTCGGGCGGGTAGCGCCGGATCTGCGATGGCGTCGTGCCCTCGGGGAGCGCATGGTCCGGCAGCGAGTAGAGATAGTCGAGCGCGCCGTCGAGACCGAGCGTCCGCACCCGGTAGTCGGCGTAGTACGCGCGGGACTCCGTGTACGCCACGACCAGCGCCCCCGCGGCCCGGACCGCCCGCAGGGTGTCGAGCACGCCGGGGTAGAGCGCGAGGGTCCGGCGCCGCATCGTGCGGTAGGCCTCGATGGCCGCGGCGTACCGGGGCGGGAGCTCCTCGGGAGGGTGGCGGGCGCGGAGCGACGGCAGCTCCTGGATCGCGAAGGCGTACTCGGTGGTGCCGTGGCGCTGGTGGAGGGCGAAGAACTCCTCCTCGAGCGTCTCGCGCGGCACCCCGCTGTCGGCGACGAGCCGCTCGAGCATCGCTCCGAACGCGGCCTGCCACATCCCGAGCCAGTCGAAGAGGGTGTTGTCCATGTCCGTGACGAGGACCGTCACGGTGGGACGGGCGGGCGAGGCGCCCATCAGTCGTAGATGCCGGCGAGATGCCAGGCGGAGCCGTCGTGGGCCAGGCGGCAGAGCGTGCCGTCGGCCAGCTCCACGTCCCACTCGTCCTGCAGCCACGGATGCGTGGTCCACCATTCTCCCGACGACCGCCACGGTCCCACGCCGGCCACGATACGCCCGGCGAGACGGCTCGAGCGCATGGCGACCGGGCGACCGGAGGCGAGGGTGACCGCGGCTGGAGCCGGGGGGCGGAGGCGGCGCAGGGCGAGGACGGGGGCGGCACCCCTCACCGTCCCACCCCTCACCGTCCCACCCCTCACCCTACCCTCTCCCCTGAGGGGAGAGGGAGAAGGCGCATAGGTGCCCAGGCCCACGGCGTCGGGGCGATGGCTGTCGAGCAGCGCCGGAGCGCCTATGCGGTCCGAGCCCACCAGCGCGGCCAGGCGATTCATGGTGGCCGCGAGGAACCGTGGGCTCGGACGTGAAGGATCGGTGAGCGACTCCTGGGCCGGCGCCATCCGGACCGGCCGGACCCGCAGCGTGAGCCCTTCCACGATGCCGCGCGGTGGCCGCGCTTCCAGCGCCAGGCGGAGCAGGCCGGTCACCGCGACGGCCTCGGTCAGCGGCACGGCGGGAGTGAGCGCGCCCTCGTGCGGGGGGCCGGCGGCGAGCCGGCAAACCCACTCGAAGCCGTCGGCCGCGAGCCCGCGCGCGTCGAGGCGGCCGCAGACGCGAGCGGCCATCTCGCCCAGGCGCTCCACCACCGGCTCGAGCGTCTCCAGGCCCCACTCGCATTCCACCGACTCCTCGAAGGCCGGGACGGGCCGCCAGGAAGCGAGCGGGCGCGGGTCCTCGCCGCGGGCCAGCCGCTGGGCATGCACGCCCTCGGCCCCGGCCCGCTCGAACAACCCCGCGGTGGGCAGGGCCGCCAGCTCTCCGAGCGTGCGCAGCCCCCAGCGCGCGAGCCGGGTCGTCAGGTCTTCGGAGAGGGTCAGGAGCGACAGCGGCGCCGCGGCCAGGGCGGCGGCGCCGCCCGGCTCCACGACCATCACCCCCGATCCGAGGCGGGCGGCGGCCAGGGCGCCCATCCGGCTCGCTGCGATGCCTACCCGGATCGCGAGCCCCCTCGCGGCGGCAGCGTCACGGAGCCGCTCGGCCAGGTGGGGCTCGTCGCCGAAGAGACCCTGGAGACCCGATGCGTCGAGGTAGACGCAGCCGGCACCGGTCTCTTCCACCCGGGGCGAGTGGGCCAGCGCGACCTGGAGAAGGGCGGCATGATCGGGGAGATCGTTCGTCAGCAGGAGACAGGCGATGCGGGTCATTGGCTCAAGGTCCAGTCG
The DNA here is from genome assembly GCA_041497895.1 of Methylomirabilia bacterium. Lineage (GTDB taxonomy): Bacteria > Methylomirabilota > Methylomirabilia > Rokubacteriales > CSP1-6 > CAMLFJ01. The sequence goes on along the minus strand of JBGQHJ010000006.1, from coordinate 14,341 downwards.
AGGGTCCAGCTCCCCTCACCCGGCCCTCTCCCCAGGGGAGAGAGGGGATAGAGGCGGGAGCGAGAGATGGAGACCTCGGAGCGAAGGCCGGCCAGGCGGGTGAGCTGACGCAGGCCCATCCACCGAGGAGCCAGGCGCCGCGTGGCCAGCACTAGCGAGGCGGGGCTACCCTCGCGATGCCGCTCGCTGCGCACAATCAAGATGGTGTCGGTGCCTTCCACCGCACGCTGGAGCCGGATGGACGCCGAGGCGGGCACCGGGCCGAGGTCGTCCAGGTCCAGCACGACCAGGGCAAAACCCGGGCAGCGGGCGAGCAGATCGGCGGCGCTGAGGGCCACCCGCAGGCGGCCACCGCAGCGCACCCAGAGCAAGGCCGAGAGATCGGCGCCCGCCGCGGCGATGGACGTGGGGTCGAGCGCGTCCATGCCGTCCACGAACGCCACCTGGCCACCCCCCTCGCGGCTGCCCCTGCTTCTACCCCTGCCGTTATCCGAAGTCGTGATCCGGGCGATGAGGGCCAGGAGCAGGCTACTCGCTCCGGAGGACCGGGGACCGACGATCTCGCTGAGCCGGCCCGGCGTGAACAGGCCGAGCAGGCCGTCGATCCCTTCGCGCTCCCACCCTGGCGGAGGTGAGGACTCGATCGGGATGCCCATCGGCACCAATTACGCGTCACTTGTTTAGTATGTTTCAACAACAAAATACAGGGTGGGAGAACCCTGGCTACCACTAGATACGGGGGCTACTCGCTCCCCTGCCGGCCGAACCGCCCACGCCCCAGCGCCACGAAGGCCGCCACGTAGACCAGCACCCCGCAGAGGTACACCGTCCACGCCACCGCCCAGATCGGCGCCCCCGCCGCGTACCGCGTGAAACCCTCGTACGCGAAGATGCTGAGGAACACGCCGGAGGGCGCCATGAGCAGCGCCGCGATGATCCGCGGGGTGGAGCCACGGGTCACCGCCCACGGGGCCAGCAGCAACCCCGCCTGCGAGGCGAGCCCCATCACTCCGAAGATGGCCAGGCTGATCAGGTCGGTGCGCTCCGGCTCCGACATGCGCCCGAAGCCGTACGCGGCGGTCGCGAAGGCGGCCGCGAGCGACAGCCCGGTCAGCCAGGTCAGCACGAAAAACACCACGAGCACGCCCGGACGATCAGCCAAGCCAGGGCATCTCGACGCGACGCCGCGCCTCGAAGGCCTCGATGGCGGGAAGCTGCTCGAGCGTCAGCGCCAGCTCGTCCCGTCCCGTGAGCAGTCCGTGCTTGCGGAAGGCGTCCACCTCGAACCGGATCGCCGGGCCGTCGGCCCCCGCGATCGTCTGGGCCTCCAGGTCCACGGTCAGGGTGGCGCCCGGCCGCTCGGCGAGCAGGCGGCGCAGCCCGGCCGCGGTCTCGGCCGGCACCACCACCGCGAGCGCGCCGTTCTTGAAGCAGTTCTCGAAGAAGATGTCGCCGAAGCTCGGGCCGATCACCACCCGGATGCCGTAGTCGAGCAGCGCCCACACCGCCATCTCGCGCGAGGAGCCGCAGCCGAAGTTCTCCGCGGTCACCAGCACGCCGGCGCCGCGGAACGCGGGGTGGTTCAGCACGAAGTCGGCCCGCTCCTGCCCGCCCGCGTCGAAGCGCACGTCGTGGAAGAGCAGCGGCCCGTAGCCGCTCTCACGAGGCCGGCGCAGGAAGCGGGCCGGGATGATGCGGTCGGTGTCGAGGTTGGGCAGGTCCATCGGCGCCGCCACCGCGGTGAAGCGAACGAACGGTTCCATGGCCGGCCCTCAGGCGAGCGCTCGCACGTCGGTGAGCCGCCCGGTGACCGCGGCGGCCGCGGCCATCGCCGGGCTCATGAGGTGGGTGCGCGCGCCCTTGCCCTGGCGGCCCTCGAAGTTGCGGTTGGAGGTGCTCGCCACGCGCTCGCCCGCCGCCGCGGTGTCGCCGTTCATGCCCACGCACATCGAGCAGCCCGGCTCGCGCCACTCGAAGCCGGCGGCGGTGAAGACGCGATCGAGCCCCTCGGCCTCGGCGGCGCGCTTGACCCCGCCCGAGCCCGGCACCACCAGCGCGGGCACCGTCGCCCGCCGGCCCCGCGCCACGCCGGCGGCGGCGCGGAGATCCTCGAGGCGGCTGTTGGTGCAGGAGCCGATGAACACGCGGCTCACCGGAGTGCCCGCCAGCGGCGCCCCCGCGGTCAGCCCCATGTAGGCGAGCGCGCGCTCCGCGCTCGCGCGCCGCGCGGGGTCGCTCATCGCGGCGGGATCCGGGACGTGCCCGGTGATAGGCAGCGCGTCCTGCGGGCTCGTACCCCACGTGACGGTCGGTGCGATCTCGGCCGCGTCGAGCGTGACCTCGCGGTCGAAGACGGCGTCGACATCGGACGGCAGCGTCCGCCAGTAGGTCAGCGCCCGCTCCCACATCTCGCCTCGGGGCGCGAACGGCCGGCCCTCCAGATACGCGAAGGTGCTCTCGTCGGGCGCGACCATGCCCGCGCGCGCGCCGGCCTCGATGGACATGTTGCAGACCGTCATGCGCTCGTCCATGGACATGGAGCGGATGACCGGCCCCGCGTACTCGATGGCGTGACCCACCCCGCCGCCCGCGCCGATCCGGGCGATGATCGAGAGGATCACGTCCTTGGCCGTCACCCCGAAGGGCCGCGCGCCGGTCACCGTGATCCGCATCACGCGGGGCTTCCGCTGCCAGAGACACTGGGTGGCGAGCACGTGCTCCACCTCCGTCGAGCCGACGCCGAAGGCGAGCGCGCCGAACGCTCCGTGGGTCGCGGTGTGCGAGTCGCCGCACACGAGCACGATGCCGGGCTGGGTCACGCCCTGCTCGGGGCCGATCACGTGGACGATGCCCTGCCGGGGCTCGCCGCGCCCGAAGAAGGTGATGCCGAGTCGCCCGGTGTGGCGGCCGAGGTCCGCGACCATCCGGCGCACCTCGGGATCCGCGATCTCCCCGACGCCCGGCGTGGTCGGCACGTAGTGGTCGGCGGTGGCCACGCACGCCTCCGGCCGGCGCACCGGGCGGCCCTTCCGCTCGAGGCGTCCGAGGGCGTGGGTGGAGCCCTCGTGCAGCAGGTGGCGGTCGACGTAGAGAAGGGTCTGGCCGCCCGGGCCCTCCGCCACCCCGTGGCGCCGCCAGATCTTCTCGAACATCGTCAAGGGTGGAGGCGTCATCAGCGGCCCGCGAACTTCTCCTCGATGGCGTGCCACCAGTCGAAGCCCACGCGGCGGAAGATGTCCATCGGGCTCAGCACCGGGCCGGGCTGCCAGTCGGTGCCGTGTTCCTTGAGGTACGCGAGCGACCTCTCCATCGCGGGCACCGCGGCGGCCATGCACACCGCCGGGAAGATCACCATCTTGAAGCCCAGGCGCTCGAGCTCCGACACCTTGATCGCGGGGGTCTTGCCGCCGATCACCATGTTGGCGAGCAGCGGGGCCTTGATCTCACGCGCCACCCGCCGGATCTCGTCCTCGGTCTGGGGCGCCTCGAAGAAGATGACGTCGGCGCCCGCCGCCGCGTAGCGGTTGCCGCGGTCGATCGCGTCGTCGAGCGAGGTGACCGCGCGGGCGTCGGTGCGGGCGATGATGACGAAGTCGGGATCGGTGCGGTACTCGGAGGCGGCGCGGATCTTGTCGCAGAACTCCTCGGTCGGGATCACCTGCTTGCCCGCGATGTGCCCGCACTTCTTGGGCGACACCTGGTCCTCGATGTGCAGCCCCGCCACCCCCGCCTTCTCGTACTCCCGCACCGTCCGCACCACGTTGAGCGCGTTGCCGTAGCCGGTGTCGGCGTCCGCGATCACCGGCAGCGACACGCAGGAGGCGAGGTGCCCCGCGTGATTGGCCATCTCGGTCAGCGTGGCCAGGCCCAGGTCGGGCTGGCCCAGGTGCGAGGCGGCGGTACCCGCGCCCGTCATGTAGACGGCCTGGAAGCCGGCCGCCTCGATCAGGCGCGCGGAGAAGCCGTCGTAGGCGCCGGGGGCCACGATGATCCCGGGAGCCTGGAGCATCTGACGGAGACGTGTGGTGGTGCGCATGGGCAGGAACCTTTCCCGGGCGCTCGGCCCGACGGGAACTGCGCGGCCAGCTGAGGCTCGCCTGCGTGGGCGATTGTTGTACAATCCCGCACGGGCTGTCAACCGAACCGGAGCCGAGCCAATGCCATTCGCCGACGTCGCCGGAGTCAGGCTGTTCTACGAGGAGACGGGCGAGGGCGCCCCCCTCATCTTCGTCCACGAGTTCGCCGGCGACTATCAGAGTTGGCACCTCCAGGTGCGCTTCTTCGCCCGCCGCTACCGCACCATCGCCTACAACGCGCGCGGCTATCCCCCCTCCGACGTGCCCGACAAGCCCGAGGCCTACTCGCAGGACCGGGCCGCCGACGACATCCTGGGAGTCCTCGACCACCTGAAGATCTCGAAGGCGCACGTCTGCGGGCTCTCGATGGGCGGCTACGCGGTGCTGCACTTCGGCCTGCGCCATCCCGAGCGCGCGCTCTCGCTCACGGTGGCGGGCGCGGGGTACGGCAGCGTGCCGGGCGAGCGCGAGCGCTTCCGCAAGGACGTGGACGAGACGGCGCGGCGCTTCGAGACCGACGGCATGGTGGGAGTGGCCTCCTTCTACACCAAGGGACCCACCCGGGTGCAGTTCATGGACAAGGACCCCAAGGGCTGGCAAGAGTTCTACGATCAGTTCGCGGCCCAGTCCGCGAAGGGTCACGCGCTGACGATGCGGGGGGTGCAGATGTCGCGGCCGTCCATCTTCGACCTCGAGGCGGCGATGAGCCGTTTGGAAGTCCCGACCCTGATCATGACCGGCGACGAGGACGATCCGTGCCTCGAGCCCGCCATCTTCATGAAGCGCAAGATCCGCTCGTCGGGCCTCGTGGTCATCCCCAAGGCCGGCCACACCATCAACCTGGAGGACCCCGACCTCTTCAACCGCGCGCTGCTCGACTTCCTCACCGCGGTGGACGCCGGCCGCTGGCCGCTCCGCAACCCGCAGTCGCAGACCGGCTCGGCCATCATGCCGGCAGGAGGATCGCGATGACGCTGCCGCTCGAGCCCTACACCGTGCTCGATCTCACCCGCGCCCGGTCCGGGCCCACCTGCGTACGCCAGCTCGCGGACATGGGCGCGAGCGTCATCCAGATCTCGGCGCGCGAGGACGTGGAGGGCGATTTCCCGCGGCGCGGCTTCGACTCCCAGAACCTCCACCGCAACAAGCGCTCCCTCACCCTCGATCTCAAGTCGCCGCGCGGCATCGAGATCATCCACAAGCTGGCCAAGACCGCGGATGTCGTCGTGGAGAACTTCCGGCCCGACGTTAAGACCCGCCTCGGGATCGACTACGAGACGCTCTCCCGCATCAACCCGCGGCTGGTCTACGGCAGCATCTCGGGCTTCGGGCAGGACGGCCCCTATCGCGACCGGCCGGGCTACGACCAGATCGCGCAGGGCATGGGCGGGCTCATGTCGATCACCGGCCTGCCCGGCCAGGGCCCGGTGCGCGTCGGCATCCCGGTGGCCGATCTCACCGCGGGCATCTTCCTGGCCCAGGGCATCCTGGTGGCCCTGCTCGAGCGCGAGCGGTCGGGGCGCGGCCAGTGGGTGCACACCTCGCTGCTGCAGGCGATGGTGACCATGCTCGACTTCCAGGCCGCGCGCTGGCTCATCGGCCATGAGATCCCGCCCCAGGCCGGCAACGATCACCCGACCGCCATCCCCACCGGAGTGTTCAAGACCGCGGACGGCCACCTCAACATCGCGGCCTCCGGCCAGCACATGTTCCGGCGCCTCTGCGAGGCCCTCGGTACCGAGCCGCTGCTCGAGGACCCACGCTTCCGCACCGCGCCGGACCGCTCGAAGAACCGCAAGGCGCTCGCGGTCGAGCTGGAGAAGGGGTTCGCCAAGCGCACCACCCAGGAGTGGGTCGAGGTGCTCAACGCCAAGGGCGTCCCGTCGGGCGCGATCCTCGACGTCAAGCAGGTCTACGAGGACGAGCAGATCCGCCATCTCCGGATGGCGGTGCCGGTGAAGCACCCGGCCCTCGGCGAGCTCCTCGTGCAGGCGCCGCCGGTCACGCTCTCGCGCACCCCGGGCGCGATCCGGACCCACGCCCCCGACACCGGCGAGCACAACGACCAGATCCTGACCGAGCTGGGCTATTCCCCGGCCGACATCGAGACCCTGCGCCAAGACAAGGTCATCTAAGCCGGGGTCAGGTCTTACATTCCGACATTTGCCGCGGTGCGATGTCGGAATGTAAGACCTGACCCCATCGGAGAACGACGTGAGAGAGAACGCGCTGAAGAAGATCTGGGCGAAGGGCGAGGCGGTGGTGAACGGGTGGCTGTCCATCCCGAGCGGCTTCTCGGCCGAGGTGATGGCCCACCAGGGCTTCGATTCGCTGACCATCGACATGCAGCACGGGGTGGTGGACTACCAGGTGGCGGTCAACATGCTGCAGGGCATCTCCACCCTGGGCGTGGTGCCCCTCGCGCGCGTGCCGTGGAACGATCCGGCGCGGCTCATGAAGATCCTCGACGCGGGCGCCTACGGGGTCATCTGCCCGATGATCAACACCGCGCAGGAGGCGGAGGCGATGGTACGCGCCTGCAAGTACCCGCCGCGCGGCTACCGGAGCTGGGGGCCGGTGCGCGCCTCCCTCTACGCCGGCTCCGACTACGGCGACCACGCCAACGTCGAGACGATCGTGATGCCGATGATCGAGACCGCGGAGGCGCTCAAGAATCTCGACGAGATCCTGAGCGTGGACGGCGTCGACGCCATCTACGTCGGCCCCTCCGACCTGAGCCTGGCCATGGGCCTCAAGCCCCGCCTCGACCAGACCGACCCGCCGGTGGTGGAGGCCCAGCAGAAGATCGTCGCGGCCTGCAAGCGGCACAACGTGGTCGCGGGCATCCACAACGCCACCGCGACGTATGCTCTCAAGATGATCGCGGAGGGCTACCAGTTCGTCACGCTCGCGAGCGACAGCCGCTTCATGGCCGCCAAGGCCGCCGAGGAAGTGGGCGTCGTGCGCAAGACCGGCACCAAGGCCGGAAAGCTGCCGGCCTACTAGTGCCGGCCCGGCTGGACGACGCGCTGCTCGACCGGGCGCGCGCCAACCTGTCCGCGTTCGAGCGGCTCGCCCTGCCCGACGACGGGCGGCGGCGCGCCGCGGTGGCCCAGGTCCTGCTCTACGACGAGGAGGGGCGCGCCTGCTTTCTCATCACCCGCCGGGCCGCGACGCTGCGGAAGCACACCGGCCAGTGGGCGCTGCCGGGCGGCCGCCTCGACGCGGGCGAGACCGCGGAGCGGGCGGCGCTGCGTGAGCTGCAGGAAGAGGTCGGCCTCACCCTCGACGAGGGCACGGTGCTGGGGGCGCTGGACGACTACGGCACGCGCTCCGGCTTCATCATCACCCCGGTGGTGGTGTGGGGCGGCCTCGTGGGCGAGCTCACCCCGAACCCGGCCGAGGTCGCCAAGATCTTACGCGTGCCGCTCGACGACCTCGAGGGACCGGACGTCCCGCGCCTGATCAGCATCCCGGAGAGCGACCGCCCGGTGATCCAGCTCCCGCTGCTGGGCACCCTGATCCACGCGCCCACCGCGGCCGTCGTCTACCAGATGCGCGAGGTGGTCGTCCACGGACGGCCCACCCGCGTGAGCCACTTCGAGCAGCCCGTGTGGGCCTGGCGCTGAGGCGCCGGGCGATCCGGGCGGAAGGAGCCCCATGGGAGTCCTCGACGGACAGGTCGCGATCATGACGGGCGGCGGCTCCGGCATCGGCCGCGCGGCAGCGCTGATGCTGGCCGCCGAGGGCGCGCGGGTGGTGGTGGCGGGCCGGCGCAAGGCGCCGCTCGACGAGGTGGTGGGCGAGATCACCCAGGCGGGGGGACGCGCGGTGGCGCGGGCCTGCGACGTGGAGAAGGCGGCGGAGGCCCGCGGGCTCGCGGAGTGGACGGTGGCCCAGTACGGCCGCGCCGACATCCTGGTGAACAACGCGGGGCACTCGAGCAAGGCCCGCAACATCCGCTGGGTGGGCCAGGAGGAGTGGGACAGCGTGCTCGCGGTGAACCTGAGCGGGGTCTACGCGCTCACCCAGGCGGTGCTCCCGAGCATGATCGAGCGCGGCGGCGGCACCATCATCACGATCAGCTCGCTGGCCGCGCTGCGGCCCGGCCTGATCGGCGGCGCTCCCTACGGCGCGGCCAAGGCCGCGGTCCTCAACCTGATGGGCCACGTCCACAACGTGCTCCGCGACAGGGGCATCCGCGCCACCACCATCATGCCCGCCGAGGTCGACACCCCGATTCTCGACAAGCGGCCGTTCCGGCCCGACTCCGCCGCTCGCTCGACCATGATGCACGCCGAGGACGTGGCGCGCGCGATCCTGCTCTGCGCGACGCTGCCCCCGCGCACCGTGATCGAGACCATGGTGATGAGCCCGACGATCCTGCGGGACCAGAGCGTGGACATCAAGGTCGCCCGCGACGAGGGAGCGCCGCCGGGCGCGAGGTAGGCGGGCGGCTCAGCCCGAAACGGGGCCCGACCCCGGCCCCAGCGTCGCCTGCTGCACGTGGTTGCGGAAGCCGATCGGGTCGCGCACCCGGCGGAAGACCTCGCGGGCGCCACCGGTGCCGGTCACGATCAGGTCACCGTAGCCGAGCATGCGGCCCATCAGCCCCTGCTGCACGCCGATGGTCTCCACCTTGGCCAGGAGCAGCTCGGTGGTATAGCGCGAGATCAGGCCCACCTTGAGGATGAGGCGGCTGCTGGTCACCGCGAACTCGGAGGTCATCAGCTCGACGTAGTGGACCAGCGCCCAGCCGAGGCCGACCAGCGTGACACCGGCGCCGATCATCCAGAGCCAGGGTGGATCCTGCACCCGGCGCAGCACCACCGTCAGGGCGATCCCGCTCAGCACGACGAGCGCCGGCTTCAGGAAGAGCACCCAGTGCAGCCGCGTCTTGTACACGACCTGCTCGCCCGCCAGCAGATGCCGCTCGACGTACCCCACAGGCTCAGCCTACGACGGGGTCAGGTCTTACATTCCGACATTTCTACGCGCCGCCTCTACGCGAGGATGTCGGAACGTAAGACCTGACCCCAGATCAGCGGTAGTCGCGGTGCCAAAGGTCGAGGTACTCGGTGGCGTTGCGGAGGATGTCGTCGAGCTCGCCCTGGCTCATCTTGCGCACCGGCTTGGCCGGCACCCCCATGACGAGCCAGCCCGCTGGCACCACCTTGCCCGGCGGCACGAGCGCCCCCGCCCCCACCTGCGCGCCCTCCTCCACCACCGCGCCGGTCAGCACCACCGCGCCGATGCCGATCCGCACGTTGTCCATCACGGTGCACGCGTGGACCACCGCCCGATGGCCGATGGTCACGTTGGCCCCGACGATGCACGGGAACTCGGGCGTGACGTGCAGCACCGAGTTGTCCTGCACGTTGGAGTTGCGCCCGAGGGTGACGTAGTTGTCCTGGTCGCCGCGCAGCACCGTGAACGGCCACACGCTCGCCCCCGCCTCGATGGTCACGTCGCCGATGACCTGGGCCGCCGGGTCCACGTAGGCCTCCGGGTGCACCCGCGGCGTGCGCCCCGGCACCGAGCGGATCATTTCCCGGTCCACCGCGCCTTGCGCTTCTCGAGGAACGCGCGCACCCCCTCGCGGAAGTCGGCGCTCATGTAGGTGGTGGCGATCAGGTCCTCGTCGTCAGGCAGGGCCCGGCTCGCCGCGAGGCGGCGGATCGACTCCTTGGTCACCCAAAGCGTGATCGGCGCGTGCTCGGCGAGCTGCTGCGCAAGCGCGGTCACCCGCGCCCCGATCCGGTCCGCGGCCACGATCTCGTGCACGTAGCCCGCCGCGTGCGCCTCCTCGGCGCTGAGCAGGCGCGCGGTGAAGATCAGCTCCTTCAGGCGCGAGGGCCCGAACACGTCGACGAAGCTCGCGTAGGCGGCCATCGAGAGGCAGTTGCCGAGGGTGCGCGCGATCGGCGCCCCGAAGCGCGCGTCGGGGGTGGCGATGCGCAGGTCGCAGGCGGTGGCGATCCGGAAGCCGCCCCCCACCGCGAATCCCTCGACCTGGGCCACGACCGGCTTGCGCACGGCCTCGAGGCGCGCGATGCGCCTGTCGCCGTCCCGCTCGTAGGCGATGCCGTCCTCGGCCCGCTCGAAGACCTTGAACTGGCTGATGTCCGTCCCGGCGACGAACGCCTTGCCGCCGGCGCCGCGCAGCACGAGCACGCGCACCGAGTCGTCGGTGTCCACCTCCTCGCAGACCTCGTAGAGGCGATCGTACATCCTCCAGGTCATCGCGTTGCGCGCCTCGGGGCGATTGAAGGTCAGCGTGACCACCGGCCCGTCGCGGGTCACCAGGGTCTCGTCTTGCGTCGGCACGGCGCGCGCCTCCTCCGGGTGCAGCGAGGTGAACCGCCGCATCGTAACATGCCCGCTTCGCTTTGTCGGAGCGCCCGGATCGCGTAGCATCGAGCGCATGGCGCGGCCCGCCGGTCTCATCCTCGACTATGGCAACGTGCTGAGCCGCACCCAGGATCAGACGTGGATGGACGAGGCGGCGTGCCGGCTCGGGGCCGACGCCAGCGCCTTCCGGGCCGCCTACTGGCAGCATCGGCACGCGTACGATGACGGCCTCCCGGCCGCTGCCTACTGGCGGCGCGTGGTGTCCGCCGCGCGCGCCGACGCGCTCGCTCCGAGCGATCTGGCGTGGCTGATCGCCTCCGACGTCGCCTCGTGGAGCGTCTACCACGACGAGGTCTGGGCGCTCGCCGCCCGCTTCCGCGCCGCCGGCGGCCGCACCGCGTTCCTCTCCAACAGCGGCCCCGAGGTCATGGCGCGCGTGCGGGCGGACCACCGGCTGGAGGCGCGCTTCGACGCGGTCGTGATCTCCTGCGAGGTCGGGCTCGCCAAGCCCGATCCCCGCATCTTCCGGCTCTGCCTGGAGCGGCTCGGCCTGTCCGCCAACGCGGCCCTCTTCGTGGACGATCGAGCCGACAACGTCGAGGCCGCCGCAGGCGTCGGGCTCCGGACCCTCCAGTTCGACGGCCCCGACGCCCCCGAGCGGCTTCGCGCGCTCCTCCGCTAGGGCGGCCACCCGCTCCCGCGCGCGCTGCCCGCGCGGGTCACCAACCTGGGAAATTCCCTTCTTCGCATGGGGGGACACTTCCAGACGCAACCTTTGCGGAGCCTTCCTAACCTGGCGATTCGCCGACGCACTTGCGATGGTGTGGCTCTTGCGTTGCCGTTGGTCGTGGCCCACGCGGGCCCCGACAGGAGAGACGACGCATGGAGCGATTGGCGATGGCGGTGGCACTCGGCGCGGGGATTCTGCTCCTGGCCGGGCAGGCGGACGCGCAGTGGCATTACACCGACGACAAGGGAGCGAGCCGGGTCACGCAATACAAGATCGACGTGCCCGAGCCGCACCGCGACGCGGCCGAGTGGATCGGGCCGATCGGGATCGGCAAGCCCGCCCTGAGCGCCGACCAGATCCGCGAGGCGCAGCTCGTCGAGGCCATCCGGCGCATCGTCACCGCGGAGGCCGGGCTCGTGCAGTTCCGGAACATGCCGGCCCCGGCGAAGCCGGCGGCGGTTCCGGGCGGGCCCGGCAAGCCCATGGCGACCATGTGCATCTCGGGCGAGCAGCGGGCCATGACCTCCCCCGGCATCTGGAAGGTCGTCGGCGGGTGCAACTCGGACTTCTCGACGGGCTACTCGACGGGCGGCTACGGCACCTACGGCCCCTCCGGCAGCTACCCGACGCACTGACCGGCGCTCGCGGCCGGGCGCGCCAGCGCCTAGAGCCGAAAGCGCGCGCGGATCTCGTCGGGCCGCTCGGAGTAGGGCGGGATCGGCTCCGCGGGATCGAACGCGATCTCGACCACGATGGCGGCCGGACCGCCGGCGCCGCGCGCCGCCGCGAAGGCCTCGCGCAGCCCGGCCACGTCGCCCACCGTGGTCACGTGCCGCAGGCCCGCGGCGCGGGCGAGAGCGCCCCAGTCCACCGTCACCGCGGGCAGCGCCTGGCCACCCGAGGACTCGTAGCGGCCGTTCACCCAGAGCAGCATCGTGAGGTTGGGCGGCGCCGCCGCCGCGACGGTGGCGAGGACGTTCGGGCTCATCAGCAGCGATCCGTCGCCCTCGAGCGCGACCACGTGACGATCCGGTCGCTGGAGCGCCATGCCGAGCCCCAGAGGGATCGCCGCGCCCATCGAGTCGCAGAGCGCGAAGACCGGGCACGGCACCGTCATGTGCGGCAGGTAGCGGGCGTTGGCCCCGAGGCAGGAGACCAGCACGTCGCGCGGGGTCAGCATTGCGACCAGGGCGTCCAGCAGCGGCTTGCGGGCGGTCACGCCAGATCCTCCCCGCTGATCAGCAGCACGAAGGGCCCGCGCGACTCGACGCAGAACTCGATCCCCTGCTTCACCTGGGCGGCCAGGTCGCCCCGGCGATCGGCCCGCGCGTAGGGCAACCGCCAGGCGCGCAGCGTCTCCTCCGTCACGCGGCCCTTGGGCGCGTGGTAGTAGACCGGATCGCGGTGATCGCCCCGCAACGACACGATGAAGAAGCACGGCAGGTGGTAGAGCTCGACCAGCCCGGCCAGCACGCCGCCGCAGTTGAGCAGCCCCGCGTTCTGGATCAGGACCGCGCCGCGGCCGCCCGCGAGGTTGGCGCCACAGGCCACCGCGACCGCCTCCTCTTCCCGGGCCACGTCCACCGCACGCAGCCGCGGGGAGCGGCGCACGCCTTCCATCAGGCGGCCGATCCACGTGTCGGGCACCGAGGCCACGATCGAGACCTGGGCCGCCTCGAGCCCCGCGACGATCTGTGCGATGCCGGTCACCGGCCGGCCTCCTCGCTCGCGGCCCCGAGGCGCATGAACGCGTCCGCGGGCAGTTGCAGGCGCAAGGTCTGCCCCGGCGCGAGCGCGGCCGGCGCGGGCTCGGCCACGAAGACGAGCAGGCGCTGGCCGCCCGCGATCTCGACGGTCAGCTCGGTCTGCACCCCCTGGTAGACCACCCCGACCACGCGTCCGTCCATCACGTTCTCCCCCGCCCCGCCGGTGAGCCGGATGCGCTCCGGCCGGATGGTCAGCTCGACCGCCTCGCCCGCCCGGAGCCCGGCCACGCCGAGCACCCGCAGTACGCCGGCCGCGAGGGCCACCCGGTCGGGGGCGGTCGCGCGGCCGCGCAGCACGGTCGAGGCGCCGATGAACTCCGCCACGAACCGGGTCGCGGGGCGCTCGTAGATCTCGCGCGGGGCGCCGAGCTGCTCGATGCGTCCGCCGTGCATCACCGCGATGCGGTCGGAGAGCCCGAGGGCCTCGGCCTGGTCGTGGGTGACGAAGATGGTGGTGATGCCGACCGAGCGCTGGATCTCCCGCAGCTCGCTCCGCATCTCCTCGCGCAGCTTCTTGTCGAGCGCGGCGAGCGGCTCGTCCAGCAGCAGCACGCGCGGCTCGTACACCAGCGCCCGCGCCAGCGCCACCCGCTGCTGCATGCCCCCCGAGAGCTGGGCCGGGCGATGCTCCGCGCGCGTGTCGAGGCGCACCAGGGCCAGGGCGGCCCGCACCCGTCGCTCGATCTCGGCCCGGGGCGTCCGCCGCTCGCGCAGGCCGAAGGCCACGTTCTCGAACACCGAGAGGTGCGGGAAGAGGGCGTAGGACTGGAACACCACCCCGAGCCCGCGCCGATGGGCCGGCCGGTCGGTGACGTCCTGGCCGTCGATCCGCACCCGACCCGCGGTGGGCAACACGAACCCGGCGATCAGGTTGAGCGTGGTGGTCTTGCCGCAGCCGGACGGACCCAGGAGCGAGAGCAGCTCGCCCTCGTAGACGACGAGGTCGAGACCGGCCACCGCGCGGATGCCGCCGTAGTCACGGGTACAGCCGGCCAGCTCCACCACCGCGCGGGCCATCAGCGCGGCCTCACCGGTGATGCAGGAACACGCCGCCCAGGTCGAGGAACCGGTCGGCGAGCCAGACGATCACGAAGGTGCCCACGATGAAGAGGGTCGAGAGCGCCGCGATGGTGGGATCGGTGTAGTTGACGACGTAGGTGAACATGGCCACCGGCAGGATCTCGGTCAGCCGGGTCGAGATGAAGAGCGAGACCACGAACTCGTTGGCGGAGACGATCACCGCGAAGAGGAGGCCCGCCACGAGCCCGGGCCGAAGGAGCGGCAGCGTCACCCGCCGGAAGACGCGCCACGGCGTCGCCCCCAGGCTGGCCGCCGCCCGCTCGAGCGTGGGATCGAGGTTGCGCACGCTGACCCCCACCGAGCGCACCACGAACGGCAGCACCAGGGCCACGTGGGCC
>JBGQHJ010000005.1:0-72520 GCA_041497895.1 Methylomirabilia bacterium | reverse complement strand
GTGCACAACCGAATAACGTCGGCGCCACCGTGATGGCCCCCGCGCTCCCCCAACCGCGGACGACCATCGAGACGGGTGCACAACCGAGTGACGTCGGCGCCACCGTGATGGCCCCCGCGCTCCCCCAACCGCGGACGACCATCGAGACGGGTGCACAACCGGATGGCGTCCACGCCGCCACAATAGCCCCGCCCCTCCATCCTTCGCGTCCTCACTGGCATTGGCCGGCGACCGGCTTGGGGCGGGCCGCCGTCTCGTCCTGGGTCTTGGGGTAGAAGACCGCCTTGACCCGCTCCTGCTGGCCGCCCTCCACCAGACTCCGATCCTCCGCGAGATAGATCGTGATCCGCTCGCCGGTCACCACGTTGTCGTCGCGCCAGACCCGCGCGTTGCCGATCAGCACCACCCGCTGCTCGGCGTCGTAGTACTCGGCCCGCTTCGCGGTGCCGCTGCGGCAGTCCCGGGTGATGATGCGCACGTTGCCGGTCGAGACGGTGCGCACGATCCGATCGCCCTTGTCGTCGAGGTAGACCTCCATGCGATCGGCCCACTGGGTGGAGCTGTTCTGGGTGGCCACCACGTTGCCGCTGAACACGACCAGGCCTTCCTTCTGGATGTTCTCGAGCTGATCGGCGTCGACGGTGACCGGCCCGTTCCGCCCGTCGGCGGACGCCGCCCCGTCCGGACGCGTAGTCGGCGCGGTCGACGAGGGGCGCGGCGGGCGCGGCCGCGCGGGCGCACCCTGGGCCCACGCGGGGCCGGCCAGGACCAGGGCCGTCCAGACCGCGAGCGCGCCGACCATCATCCGTCGCATCAGGAGCGCCCGTTCCGGCCCGCGTCGACGGGGACACCGGCGCCGCGCTTGAACGTCGCGCGCACGCGGCCCTTGATGCTGCTGACCTCCTCGGCCACGCGCGACTCGAAGCCGGTGCCGTGCACGACCGCGCCCGCCCGGTAGATCACCACCGGATCGTCGGTCCACGCGCGCTGGGCCTCGGCGTCCCAGCGAAGGCGGTCGGTCTCGAGCCTCAGCCCGTCGCTCGAGACCAGCACCACGTTGCCCCGCAGCTCCACGTTCTTGGTCTCCTGGTTCAGGTCGCCTTCGTCGCCGGTGACCGTCCACGATCGCGTCGCCTGATCGCCCTTGGCCGGCTGGTCCACCCTGACGGTCACCTTCTTCATCGTCGTCTTGTTCTGCTCCTCGAACGTCTCGGAGTACTCGGCGTCCAGCTGCCAGCGCGAGCCGTCCCGGCCCTGCTCTTGCAAGTGGACCTGCTTCAACCGGTAGTCGGCGTTGGTCGAGGCGGGCTCGGTGGGCAGCGCCCGAGGAACCCGGGCCCGATGAACGAGCACACCCACCACTACTGATAGGAATACCACGACCAGCGTCAGGATAATGAACGGAGCCTTCCTCATAGCAATCTCCGTGCCACGCTAGCACAGGACCCACAGCCGAGGCAACGGAAGAAGCAGCCTAGGGATCGGTCAGCGCGGGGGCCAAGCTCGGCGGGCCCTTAGCAGCATCTCCACCGCCTCGCGGACGGCGCCGTCGCCGCCCCGGCGGTGCGCCACCCAGTGCGCGACGCGCTTGACCTCGGCGACCGCGTTGGCGGGCGCGAGCGCGAGGCCGACCCGGCCCATGGCGGCCAGATCGGGGAGGTCGTCCCCCATCATCGCGACCGCGCTGATGGGCACGCCGAGCCGCTCGCACAGCGCCGCCAGCGCGGACGCCTTGTCCATCACCCCCTGGTGCACCTCGGAGACCCCGAGCTCGGTCATGCGGCGGGTCACCGCGGCGGACGCCCGTGAGGAGAGCACCGCGACCTGGAGCCCCGCCTTGCGCGCGGCGACCAGGGCGAGGCCGTCGTGGACGTGGAAGCGCTTCGTCTCCTCGCCGGAAGCGCCGTAGAGGAGCCCCCCGTCGGTGAGCACGCCGTCGACGTCGAGGATCAGCAGCCGGATGCGCGCGGCGCGGGGAGCGGCGGTCACACGATCTTGGCGAGCAGGATGTCGTGCAGCCGGATCACCCCGGCCGGGCGCCCGGCGTCGTCGGTGATCACGAGGCTCGTGATGCGCCCTTCCATCAGGGCCAGCGCGCTGGTGGCCAGCTCCTCCACCCCGATCACCTTCGGATCGCGGGTCATGCATTCCCCCGCGCGGCGCTCGAGCAGGCCGGCCCCGTGCGCGAGCTGCTGGCGACGCAGGTCGCCGTCGGTGAGGATTCCCACGAGCCGGCCGCGGTCGTCGACCACCGTCGTGATGCCGAACCCCTTGCTCGTCATCTCCTCGATCGCTTCCTTCATCGTGGCCTGCTCGGAGACGACGGGCACCGCTTCCCCGGTGTGCATGAGGTCACCGACCTTGAAGAGCGACTTCCACCCGAGGCTCCCGCGCGGATGGAGGGCCGCGTAGTCCTCGGGGCGCAGGCCGCGCAGATCCAGGAGCGCCATCGCGAGGGCGTCGCCCATGGCCAGCGCCGCGGTGGTGCTCGAGGTGGGCGCGAGGTTCATCGGGCAGGCCTCCTCGGCCACCCCCACGTCGATCACGATGTCGGCCTGCCGGGCCAGCGTGGAGGTGGGCGCCCCGGTGAGGAGGATCAGCGGGATGCCGAGCCGCTTGAGCGCGGGAAGCAGCGCCAGCACCTCGTCGGTCTCGCCGAAGTTGGAGAGGGCCACCACGACGTCCTCGCGCGCCACCATCCCCAGATCGCCGTGGACGCCCTCCGCGGGATGCAGAAAGTAGGCGGGCGTTCCCGTGCTCGCCAGCGTCGCCGCGATCTTGCGCCCGATCAGGCCCGATTTCCCCATGCCGGTCACGATCACGCGGCCCCGGCACCGGTGGAGCGCGGCCACCGCGTCCACGAAGCGGTCGTCGAGACGCGCGCAGAGGGCGAGCACACTCTCGCCCTCGAGGCGCAGCACCCGCTCGGCGAGGCCCAGGATGCGCGCCCGCTTCGCCCGAAGGTCCATCACGCCCGCCCCGGTCCCGCCGCGATCGCGCGGATCTCGTCGAGCAGCCGCGGCAGATCGTCCAGGCGAAGCATGTTGGGCCCGTCCGACAGCGGGCGGCCGTCCTCGAGGGTGCGATCGGGATCCTCGTGGATCTCCATGAACAGGGCGTCCACCCCGACCGCCACCGCGGCGCGGGCGAGGGCCCGCACGTACTGGCGCTCGCCGCCCGATCGATCGCCCTGTCCGCCCGGCAGCTGGACCGAGTGGGTGGCGTCGAACACCACCGGGTAGCCGAAGCCCCGCATGATCGGCAGCCCGCGGAAGTCGACTATCAAATTGTTATAACCAAAGCTGGTGCCGCGCTCGGTCAACAGGAGGTCCTCGCTGCCCGCCCACCGCACCTTCTCCACCACGTTGATCATGTCGCGCGGGGCCACGAACTGCCCCTTCTTGACGTTCACCGGCCGGCCGCTCCGCGCGCAGGCCACGATCAGGTCCGTCTGCCGGCACAGGAACGCGGGCACCTGCAGCACGTCGAGCACCGCGGCCGCGGGGGCGACCTCCGAGACGTCGTGCACGTCGGACAGCACCGCAAGCCCGGTCTCGTCCTTGACCTTCTGGAGGATGCGGAGCCCCTCCACCAGCCCGGGCCCCCGGTACGAGTGGACCGACGAGCGGTTGGCCTTGTCGTACGACGACTTGTAGATGAACGGCACGCCCGCCGACGCGGTCACCCGCTGCAGGCGCTCGGCCATCATCAGCGCGTGCTTGTCGTTCTCGATGGCGCACGGGCCCCCGATCAGGGCCAGGGGCGCGCCGCCCCCGATGGTGACCGCGCCGATGCGGACCGGCCGCGTCGCGGTCACGCCCCGCCCTGGTGGTCCAGCGCCGCCTTGATGAAGGCGGCGAAGAGGGGATGCGGCTCCCAAGGCCGCGAGCGGAACTCGGGGTGGAACTGCCCGGCCACGAACCACGGGTGATCGGGCAGCTCGATGATCTCCACGAGCTGCTTCTCGGCCCAGAGGCCGGAGATCCGGAGCCCGTTCTTCTCGAGCCGGGCCAGGTAGTCGTTGTTGACCTCGTAGCGGTGGCGGTGACGCTCCTCGATCAGCCCCTGCCCGTAGGCCCGCGAGGCCGCGGTGCCCTCGCTGAGCAGCACCGGGTAGAGCCCGAGCCGCATGGTGCCACCCTTGTCCTGGATGTGACGCTGCTCGGGCAGGAGGTCGATCACGTTGTGCGTCGGGGTGGGGTCGAACTCGGTGGAGTTGGCGCCCTCGAGGCCGCACACGTGCCGCGCATACTCGATGACCGCGCACTGCATGCCGAGGCAGATGCCGAAGAAAGGTACCCGCTGCTCGCGCGCGTGGCGGATCGCCTGGATCTTGCCCTCGATGCCGCGGTCCCCGAAGCCGCCGGGCACCAGGATGCCGTCGAGCCCGGCCACGTGGCCGGCCAGCCCCTCGCGCTCGATGCGCTCGGCGTCCACCCACACCACCTCGACCGCGGCCTCGTGGGCGATGCCGCCGTGGGCCAGGGCCTCGTAGAGGCTCTTGTAGGAGTCCTTCACCTCGATGTACTTGCCCACCACCCCGATGCGGCAGCGGCGCCGCGGAGCCTTCACCCGGCGCACGATCTCCTCCCAGCGGGAGAGATCGATCGGCCGGGCCGGCAGCCCGAGCAGCTTCACGATCGACTCGTCGAGGCCCTGGTCGTGGAACGCCAGCGGCACCTCGTAGATCGTGTCCACGTCGCGTGCGGCGATGACCGCTTCTTCTTCAACATCGCAGAACAGCGCGATCTTGGACTTGGTGGAGGGCGTGAGCGGATGGTCCTTGGCGGTGCGGCACAGGAGCACGTCGGGCTGGATACCGATGGCCCGCAATTCCTTGACCGAGTGCTGGGTGGCCTTGGTCTTGAGCTCCTGCGCGGCCTGGATGAACGGCACCAGGGTGAGGTGGACGTAGATGACGTTGTCCTTGCCCACGTCCTTCTTGAACTGGCGCACCGCCTCGAGGAACGGCAGACCCTCGATGTCGCCCACCGTGCCCCCGATCTCGACGATCACCACGTCGACCCCCGCGGCCACCTTACGGATCGACGCCTTGATCTGATCCGTGATGTGCGGGATGACCTGGACGGTGCGGCCCAGGTAGTCCCCCCGCCGCTCCTTCTCGATCACGGTCCCGTAGACCTTGCCGGTGGTGACGTTGTTGTCCCGGGTCATCCGCGCCGAGGTGAAGCGCTCGTAGTGGCCGAGGTCGAGGTCGGTCTCGCCGCCGTCGTCGGTGACGTAGACCTCGCCGTGCTGGTACGGACTCATGGTCCCCGCATCGACGTTGATGTAGGGATCCATCTTCTGCAGCGTGACCCGGAAGCCGCGCGCCTCGAGCAGGGAGCCGATCGACGCCGCCGCGAGCCCCTTGCCCAGCGAGGACACGACACCGCCCGTCACGAAGATGAACCTGGTCGTCACCTCACGCCTCCTTTCCCGATGTGAGCCATTCTTTCACGAGTTCGCGCTCCTCGGCCAGCGAGCCCACCGCTCCGTCCAGCCGGCGCCGCCTCAGCATCGCCAGCGCGCGGCCGACCTGCGGGCCGCGCGGCACACCCAGGGCGAGGAGATCCGCGCCGGTGAGCCGCGGCTGCATCGCCCGACCCTCCGCCAGGTACCACTCGATCCGACGGCGGGCTCGCGCGTCGCCCCGCAGCCAGGCCGAGAGCGCCGCGGCCGGCGGCACCGGACGCAGTGCCTCGTCCACCGCGCTCGGCGGCAGACGCCGGGCCTCGAGCCGCCGCGCGAGCGGACCCGCCATGGCCCCAGCCTCGAGACGGGCCCGTGGCTCACCGGTGAGCGCCAGGCGATCGAGGCAGCGGCCGACCGCGGCCGGTGGGCGACCGGCGAGCAAGGCCAGCATATAGAGCTCCGCCGGATCGACGGCCACTCCGGCGGTCTTCGCCCAGCGGCCGAGCCGCTCGGCGGCAACCAGGTAGCCTGGAGCGACGTTCCTTGTGTTCAGTAGACTTATCGCTCCCCATCTCACGAGATGCTCGAAGGCTTGCCGGGCCCGGGCCTCACCGGCCACCAGCTCGATCTCGCGCCAGAGACGCTGGCCCGATAGCGCCACATACGATCGCCGGGCCGCCGCCAGGCGGATCGCCGCGAGAGTCGGCCCGTCGAGGCGCAGGCCCAGGCGGGCGGCATAGCGGGCGGCCCGGAAGATCCGGGTGGGGTCCTCGACGAAGGCGAGCGGCCGGAGGGCCCGCAGCCGCCGCGCCCGGACGTCGCGCTGCCCGCCGAGCGGATCGACGAGGCGTCCGAAGCGATCCGGGCCGAGCGCCACCGCCATCGCGTTCACCGAGAAGTCGCGTCGGCGCAGGTCCTCTATCAACCCGGTCGGCTCCACGTCCGGCAGCGCGCCCGCCCCCGCGTACCGCTCGCGCCGCGCGGAGGCCACGTCCACGCGCCCGAGCGGGGCTCCATCGATACCGGCGCCGGCCGGGGCACGGCCGCCCTCGATCGACGCGGTGCCGAACCCGCCGTGCACCAGCACCGTCCCGCCGATCTCCTCGCCGAGCCGCCGCGCGAAGGCGACCCCGTCACCCTCCACGACCAGGTCCACGTCCGGCGCCTCCCCGCCCAGCAGCAGGTCGCGGACGAATCCGCCCACCGCGTACACCGACGCGCCGAGGCCCTCGCCGATCTTCCCCGCCGAGCGCAGGAGCCAGAGCCTCGCCTCGGCGTGCCGGTCGCCGGCCCGCTCGAGGCGCCCCTGCACCGAGGACTCGGCGTGCACCAGCGCGACGGTCTCGCCATCCACCACGGCGA
Organism: Methylomirabilia bacterium; assembly: GCA_041497895.1. Classification (GTDB taxonomy): domain Bacteria; phylum Methylomirabilota; class Methylomirabilia; order Rokubacteriales; family CSP1-6; genus CAMLFJ01. Next base: position 65,743 of record JBGQHJ010000005.1, on the reverse strand, counting down.
CGACCCGGCCCGCGCGGCGTAGCAGGACCAGCGAGGCACCCGCCAGCAGCCGCCGGCGCGCCTCGACCTCGGAGGCGCCCGCGGGCAGCACCGGCAGATCGCGCCACGCGACCTCACGGACCGCGCGGCGGCCGAGCCCCCAGTCCACCGCGCGCGCGAGCTCGGTCGCCCGCACCGCCTGGCGGGGGCCGGTGACGACGATCGCGGCCCCGGCGGCGCGGGCGCGGGCGAGGGCGCGGGCGATGGGCGTCGCCCCCGCACACGCCACCACGCGGCCACCGGCCAGCGCGGCCGCTCCGGGCTCCACCTGCGGATACACCTGGCCGGGCCGCGCCATCTCAGCCGGCCGCGCGACGCGCGCTGGAGCGCCGCGCGCGGGGGTGGAACTTCCGGTACATGTCGTGGACCACGCTCGACGGCAGGTGGGTGTAGATCTGGGTGGTCGAGATGTCGACGTGGCCCAGCATGGCCTGCACCGAGCGCAGGTCCGCGCCCCGCTCGAGGAGGTGGCTCGCGAAGGAGTGCCGCAGCGTGTGCGGCGAGACCGCGGATCGGAGTCCGCCGCGCCGCGCCGCGCGCCGGATCAGGCTCCAGAGCGACTGGCGCGAGAGGCCGCCGCCCGATCGGTTCAGGAAGAGCGGCGCCGCGTCGCGCCGAACGAGGCGCGGGCGCACGGTGCCGAGATAGCGCCGCACCCAGTCGAGGGCCTGCGCCCCGGCGGGCACGAGCCGCTGGCGGTTGCCCTTCCCGGTCACGATCACGTAGCCGGCCGCGAAGTTGACGTCCTCGACCCGGAGCCCGAGCGCTTCCGAGGCCCGGAGCCCGCACGCGTAGAGCAGCTCGAGCAGGGCGCGGTCGCGCAGACCGTCGGGCCGGGTGGCATCGGGCGCCTCGACCAGCGCGGCGGCGTCTGCCATCGAGAGCGTCCGCGGCAGTCGGCGCGCGGGCCGGGGACTGTCGAGGTGCTCGGTGGGGTCGCGGGTGATGCGCCGCTCGTCGAGCAGGAAGCGGTAGAGCCCGCGCACCGCGGACAGGTGCCGGGCCACGCTCCGGCTCCCGAGCCCGCCCCGCCGCAGCGTGCCCAGGTAGCGCGAGAGGTCGGTCACGCTCACCGCCTCGAGCCCGCGCCGCTCGCGGGTCAGGAAGCGCTCGAACCCGGCCAGGTCGCGCCGGTAGGCGAGCAGCGTGTTCCGGGCCGCGCCGCGCTCCACCTGCAGGCTCGAGAGGTAGTCGGCGATCGGCGACGCGGCGGAGCGCGATGCCGGGACGACCTGGGCCGGCGCGGACACCGCTCCCACCACCGTGCGGTCCGCGCGCGCGCCAGGTCGGGAGGTCACGCGGTCACATCCGGAGGGGGAGGCGACAAAAACGACGGCCCCGGTGTCGGCCGATTCGTACTGCCCGGGCCATCACCGAGGCGTCCCCTGCGAACTCCAGGAGCATGAGGGAGTCTATCATCGGCCCCCCGCGGGTGGCAAGGTGCGCGGACGGAGACGCAGCATGCCGAGCAGCCCGCGGATCTCGGACGACCCGAGCGCGGCCGCGCCCGCCGCGTAGACCGCCATGCCGCCGACCAGCGCCACCACCGTCCAGGTGAGCCCCCGGTGCGTCGGGGCGGGCACGCCCGGCACGAGCCCGCTCATCCACGCGCACCACAGCGCGAGCAGCGCGGAGGCCGCGAGCGTGCGGGCGAGCGACCGCCAGAGATCGGGGCCGCGCGGCCCGTCGAGGCGGCGGCGCAGCAGCCAGCAGAGCCCGAGCAGGTTGACGTAGGAGGACAGCGACGAGGCGAGGGCGAGGCCGGTGTGGCGCAGCGGCCACATCAGGAGGAGGGCCAGCACCACGTTCACCGCCACCGAGACGAACCCCACGAGCACCGGCGTGCGCGTGTCGCCGAGCGCGTAGAAGGTCTGCGCCGCGATCCGCGTGCCCGAGAACGCGGGGAGCCCCACCGCGTAGCCGGTCAGCGCCTGCGCGGTGAGCACCGCGTCGGCGGCGCTGAACTCACCGCGCTGGAAGAGCAGCCGCACGATGGGGCCCCCCAGGAGCACGAGCCCCACCGCGGCGGGCACCGCGACGAAGGCGGCCATGCGCAGCGCGAACTCGAGGGTCGCCCGCAGCCCCGCGAGCTCGCCGCGCGCCGCCTGGGCCGACATGCTGGGCAGCGCCGCGGTGGCCAGCGCGATGCCGAAGATGCCGAGCGGGAACTCCATCACCCGGTCGGCGTAGTAGAGGTAGGAGACGGTGCCGGCCGGCAGCAGCGAGGCGAGCAGGGTGTTGACCACCACCGTGATCTGCACCGCCGCGAGCGCGAACACCGCGGGCCAGAGCCGGTGGGCGATGCGGGCCACCGCGGGATGACGCCATTCGGCCGACGGCCAGAGCGGCACCCCGAGGCGCCGCAGCTCCGGGAGCTGGACCAGGAGCTGCCCGAGGCCGCCCACCAGCACGCCCACCGCCAGGGCCATCACCGGTGGCTCGATCCGGTGGGCGAGCCCGAGGACGGCCACGATCATGGCCACGTTGACGACCGCCGGACCGAGCGCGGCGGTGAAGAAGCGGTGATGCGCGTTGAGCGCCCCCATCGCGAGCGCGGCGAGCCCCACCAGTAGCAGGTACGGAAACATCACCCGTGTCAGCGACACCGCCAGGTCGAACAGCGCGGCGTCGGCGCGCCAGCCCGGCGCCATGAGGGCGACGACCTGATGCGAGAGGAGCACGCCCAGCGCCGAGACCAGGCAGAGCACCACGATGGCGGCGCCGGTCGTGGCGCGCGCCAGGCGGCCGAACGCCTCGGGCCCGCCCCGGGTCAGGGTCTCGGTGAACACCGGGATCACCGCGGTGGACAGCGCGCCCTCCCCGAGCAGCCGCCGCAGCAGGTTCGGGATGCGGAAGGCGACCAGGAACGCGTCGGTGACCGGCCCCGCACCGAAGACCTGGGCGACCACCATGTCCCGCACGTAGCCGAGCACGCGGCTCGCGAGGGTGGCCAGGCCGATCGCGCCCACCGCGCTGACCACCCCGCGCTGGACGTGCTCGTGGCTCCCGGGGGTGTCGCTCACCGGGGGGACATCGTCCTTGACACCCGGAGGCCCGGACGGTAGGCTCGTGTGTCGCTCACTCCTGAAAGGAGAAACACCGTGGCCAACACCCGCTCCGCGAGGAAGCGGATCAAGCAGAACGAGAAGCGCCGGCTGCGCAACCGAGGGGTCCGGAGCGCGGTGCGCTCGAGCATCAAGGGCGCCCGCGAGGCCCTCGTGGCCAAGGGACCCGAGTCCGCCACCGCGGTGCACGACGCCATCCGCGCGATCGACCGCGCGGTGACCCAGGGGGTCATCCACCGCAACACCGCCGGCCGCCGCAAGTCCGCGCTCGCCCGCAAGCTCAACGTAGGGGCTTGACCGGCCACGGCGCGCGCCGCTCGCCGAGCTCGCGGAGCGCGCCGATCGCGGCGTCGCGGACGATCTCCCCGCCCCGCTCCCCGTAGAGGCTGCCGCACGAGACGTAGCTCGGCGTCCGGAAGTGCTGGGCGGCGAGGAAGTATCCCTGGTAGCCGTTGGCCACTCCCGCCACGAAGGTCCGCGTGAACCGCGCGCGTCCCGCCGTCTTGACGTCGAGCCCGAGCTGGGTATCGAGCTCGCCCGGGATGGTCACCCAGGCGCTGCGCCCCACGCTCACCACCGCGATCTCCGCGGCGGCCGGCAGGGCCGAGTGGAGCCCGAGGCGCGTCCCCCGCGGGATCCACCGCCCCAGACAGTTGCGCAGCTCGAGCGCGGGCGCGGGCAGCGCCGCGGTCTCGGCCCCGGTCATCACGCGTTGATCGGGGTCGGGCGCGATGCGGGGCCAGAGCGCGAGCACCGCGGCCGACAGGAGCTTCCCGGTCGCGGCGACCCCGTCCCAGCCGTGCTGGCGCGGGCTGACGTCTCCCACCGCGCCGTTGACGTACAGGGTAGGCGCGCCGAGCTGCTCCTCGATCCGCGCGCTCGCGTCCCCCATCACGTCGCCGGAGAGCTTGGAGTTGCTCCGGCCGAGCATCGTGCCGTGGATGGCGTAGTTCCACACCGCCGCGATCGGCCGGTGGTCCGCGCCCATGACCTTGAGCACGCCCAGCTCGGGGTCGAGCGGGCCGTGGACGCGGCTGTCCGTGATGCCGGCGACCTCGCCCGAGCCGGTTCCCACCGTGGCCGGGCGCTTGCGCCGCTCGGCCTGCCGGGCCGCCTCCTCCATCGCCGAGAAGATGCGGCCCCGCACCCGGGGCGACTCGCGGTCGAGGGCCAAGAGACCGAAGAGATCCGAGCGCGCGTAGGCCCCCGGGCCGGAGTGGGTATGCGACGCCGCCGCGATCACCGCTCCGTAGCGCAGGCCGAGCTGGTCGAGCCGCGATCGCAGATCGGCGAGCAGCGTGGGGTCCATGCCGACCAGATCCAGCGCGAGCCACAGCACCCGCACGCTGCCGGCCTCGAGGACGAGCGCGCGGACCCTGATCGGATCGTGCACGCCGGTGGAAGGCCGGAACCAGAACGTGTCGGGATACCGACCGATCAGATCCGGCATCCAGGCGCGGCGCGGGAAGCCGCCGTAGCCGCCGAGCGGGGTGTCCTCGGGCAGGTTCACGACCACGCTCACTGCGCCGGCGAGCAGGCGCGCGGGCGGGGCCGCGGGCGCCGGCGCGGGGGCGAGACCCAGGAGCAGCGCGGTGACCGCGAGCGCGCACCGCGCTCGCGCCATCAGACCGCGCACAGATCTGCGACCAGCAGGGAGAGCTCGGGACGGGCCGCGCCGCCCTGCTTGAGGCGGCGCTCCACGTCCCAGCAGCGGGCCACCTGCCGCGCCGCGGCCGCGGGCGACACGCTCCGCGCGCGCTCCAGCAGCGCCGCGGCCGCCGCGGGGGGGCGGCGCAGGGCCCGCGCGATCTCCTCGGCCGGGCGGCCGGACCGCAGGGCGCCCGCGGCCTGCCAGGTCGCGCGGGCCTCGCGGGCCAGCATGCCCAGCACCGCGAGCGGCTCCTCCCCCGCGTTGAGCAACGACTCGAGCAGGGCCAGCGCCGTCCCGGTGTCGCGCGCGGAGAGCGCGCGGGTCAGGTCGAACACGTGGCGCAGACGGTGCTCGCCGACCACGGCGCGCACCTCCGCGGCGCCGACGCGCCGGTTCTCGGGCCCGCCCGCGAGCGCCGCCTTCTCGACCTCTCCGACCAGCTGGGTCAGGTCGTCGCCCGAGAGCTCCACCAGCAGGACCGCCGCCTCCTCTCCGAGCTCGTAGCCCAGGCCCTGCGCGTGGGCGCGGAGCCAGCCGACCAGCGCACGACCGGTCGGCGCCGGGGCCGCCACCACCGCCGCGGGCGGGACCGCGCGCAGCAGCCAGTGCCCGCCGTCGAGCGGGGCGTCGGCCACCAGGACCAGCGCGGTGGACGGGTTCGGCGCCTTCGCGTAGGCGGCCAGCGGCTCGCCCGCCTTCGCGGCCAGGGCGTCGACCCCGCGCGCGATCACGAGGCGACGGTCGCCGAGCCACGGCAGCATGAGGGCCGATTGCACGATCGCCTCCGCGCCCGCCGCGCGCGCGTCGAGGACCTCGCGGACCAGCGTGAGCTCGGTCTGGCCGGGGAAGAGGGCGCGGGTCAGGCGGGCGAGGGCGTCGTCGAGGAGGAAGGGCTCGGGGCCGTGCAGCAGCGTGATCGGCGACACCCGTCCCGCGTCGACCGCCTTGACGAATGCCGCGTAGTCCACCTAGAAGCGGTCCACCGCCAGGTTGACCACCTTCCGCCCGATCTCGGCGGCGGCCTGCTGCACGGCCCCCTGTCCGCGGGCGATCGTGTCCGACACCTGCCCCGCGACCTGGAAGTCCGACGTCTCCGACAGGCCCTCCTGTCGCCAGAGCATCGCGCTCCGCCGCACGTCGCGGAACTCCACGTTGAGCACGAGTCGGAGCCGGTAGGCGCGCACGTTGGCGTTGGTGTCGAAGCTCAGGCCGTCGAGGCTGTAGCCCACCACCTCGCCCTGCAGGATGGCGTCGGCCTCGTCGATGGGAACCACCTTCACCCGCCCTCCGCTCGAGAAGGCGTTGACCACGCCCGCCGTGATCGCGCTCTCGACCCCGGGCTCGAGGGTCCGGTTCTTGAAGATCGGGACCGCGACGGTCTTGATGTGGTCGGGCAGGCTGCCGCGGGTGCTGTAGCCACACCCCGCCAGGAGGACGGCGGCCAGGACCAGCCCGAGACCGCGCCGGGCCTCAGCCACGGGTCACGATGTTGACGAGGCGGCCCGGCACCACCACCACCTTCGCGATGCGGCGGCCGTCGAGCCACGGGCGCACCTTGTCGTCGGCGAGGGCCTTCTCCCGCACCTCCGCCTCCTGCGCCCCCACGAGGGCGGTCAGGCGACTGCGCACGCGGCCGTCGACCTGCACCACGATCTCCACCTCGTCGCGGGCCAGCGCCGCGGGATCGGGCTCGGGCCACCGCTGCCTGAACAGGCTCTGGGTGTGGCCGAGGGCGGCCCACAGCTCCTCGGTGATGTGCGGCGAGACCGGCCCCAGCAGGAGGAGCGTGGCCTCGACCGCCTCGCGGAGCAGCCCGGAGCGCTCCTCGCGCGGCATCCCGTCGAGCGAGACGCGCTCGAACTCGTGGAGCGCGTTGACGAGCTCCATCACCGCGCTGATCGCGGTGTTGAAGTGAAAATCGTGCTCGATGTCGTGGGTGACCTTCCGGATCGTCTCGTGGATCACCCGGCGGAACGCGCGCCCCCCGTCCGACCCCGGCCCCGGGACCGCGCGCGGAGCGGCCTTCAACTCCGGCAGGTTGGTGTGGACGAAGCGCCAGACGCGGTTGAGGAAGCGGGAGGCGCCCTCGACTCCGCGGTCGTTCCAGTCGAGGTCCTTCTCGGGCGGCGCCGCGAAGAGCGAGAAGAGGCGCGCGGTGTCGGCCCCGAAGCGACGGATCAGCTCGTCGGGATCCACCACGTTGCCCTTCGACTTCGACATCTTCGCCCCGTCCTTGATGACCATGCCCTGGGAGAGCAGCGCGTGGAAGGGCTCGTCGACCTTGAGCATGCCGAGGTCGCGGAGGACCTTGGTGTAGAAGCGGGCGTAGAGCAGGTGCAGCACCGCGTGCTCGATGCCCCCGATGTACTGGTCGACCGGCATCCAGTAGGCCACCGCGGCCGGATCGAACATGCCCCGGTCGTAGGTCGGCGAGCAGTAGCGCAGGAAGTACCAGGACGACTCCACGAAGGTGTCCATGGTGTCGGTATCGCGGCGGGCCCTGCCCCCGCACTTGGGACACGTCGCGTTCACGAACCCCGCCACCTCCGCGAGCGGCGAGCCCCCCTTGCCGCTGATCTGCACGTCGCGCGGCAGCACCACCGGGAGGTTCTCCTCCCGCTCCGGCACCATGCCGTCGCGCTCGCAGTAGAGTACCGGGATCGGGGCGCCCCAGTAACGCTGCCGGCTGATGCCCCAGTCCCGGAGCCGGAAGTTGACCTTGGCCTGCCCGAGCCCCTGCGCGACCAGCCAGTCGATCGCCTTGCGCTTGGCCTCCTCGATCCCGAGACCGTCGAGGAAGCCGGAGTTGATCTTCACCCCGTCGCCGGTGTACGCCTGCTCGTCCGCCCAGTCGTCGGGACGCTTCACGGTGGCGATGATCGGTAGGTCGTGCGCCTTGGCGAAGTCCCAGTCGCGCTGGTCCTCGCCCGGCACCGCCATGATCGCGCCGGTGCCGTAGCCCATCAGCACGTAGTCGGCGAGGAAGAGCGGGATCTCCCGCCCGGTGAACGGATTGATCGCCCGCGCGCGCAGGCGGAGGCCGTGCTTGGGGCGGTCGGTGGCGAGGCGCTCGATCTCCGACTCGCGCGCCACCTCGGCCCGGAACGCGTCCACCCCGCGGCGCTCCTCCGCGTCGGGGACGAGGCTGTCGACCAGCGGGTGCTCGGGGGCCAGGACCGCGTAGGTCATGCCGAACGAGGTGTCGGGACGCGTGGTGTAGATCGGGATCTTCACGTCCGGGCGCCCGGCCACCGGCAGCGCGAACTCGGCCCCCTCGCTGCGGCCGATCCAGTTGCGCTGCATGGTCAGCACCCGCTCGGGCCAGCCGGGGAGGCGGTCGCACCAGTCGAGCAGCTCCTGGGCGTACTCGGTGATCTTGAAGAACCAGCCGTCGATCTCCTTGGTCACGACCTCGGAGTCGCAGCGCCAGCACCGGCCCGCCTCCACCTGCTCGTTGGCGAGGATGGTCTGGCACGAGGGGCACCAGTTCACCCGGGAGCGTCGCCGGTAGGCGAGACCGCGCTCGAGCATGCGGATGAAGACGAGCTGCTCCCACTTGTAGTAGGCCGGATCGCAGGTGGTCACCTCGCGGTCCCAGTCGTAGGAGATGCCCATGCGCTTGAGCTGGGTGCGCATGTTGTCGATGTTCTCGTAGGTCCACACCGCGGGGTGGACCCCGTTGTCGATGGCCGCGTTCTCGGCGGGGAGGCCGAAGGCGTCCCACCCCATCGGGTGCAGCACGTTGAACCCGCGCATCCACTTGTAACGGGCCAGGAGATCGCCGATCGCGTAGACCCGCACGTGACCCATGTGGATCCGGCCCGAGGGGTACGGGAACATCTCGAGGCAGTAGTACTTGGGCCGGCCCGGGGCCTCGCTCACCTTGAACTGCTGGGCGTCCGCCCAGGCCTTTTGCCACCTGGCCTCGATCTCGGGGAAGGGGTAGCGCTCCGGCCGGTCGTCGAGGGCCATATTGGCCCTGATTTTTGCACGCTTAGGCGGGGGGCGCAAGAAACGGCTCCCCGGGGGCCCGACGGCCCCCGGGGGTTGGGCGCGGGCCTACTTCTTCTTCAGGGTCAGGTTGATCGCCTTGGCGGCTTCGTCCGCCTTGGCCACCGACTCGGCGTGCTTGCCGGCGTCGTGCAATGCCTTGGCCTCGGCGGCCAGGGCCTGCGCCTTCTTCGACGCGTCGTCGGTCTTGCCGGCCGTCGCGTCCTGGATCTGCTTGATCAGGAGCGGGCACTGGTTGGCCAGCGCCGGAGCCACCGCGAACGCCACGATCGCGAGCGCCATCATGAGCATCTTCATAGAACTCACCCCCTTTCAGTTCGGTCCTGCACGCTTAACCCCCCTGGCCCGTGGAAGGTTCCCCCTGCCCCGGGGCCGGGTGGAAGAAATCATAGATGCGTTGCGCCAGCTTCGGGGTGATCTTCGGTACCGAGGCCAGATCGGCCACCGAGGCCTCGCGAACGCCCTTGGCCGAGCCCAGGGTCTTGAGCAGGCTCGTGCGAAGGCTCGGCCCCACCCCGGGGATCTGGTCGAGCACCGAGGCGATGGCCCGTTTCTGGCGGAGCTTCTTGTGATAGGTGATCGCGAAGCGGTGCGCCTCGTCCCGGATCCTCTGCAGCGCCTGCAGCGCGGGAGAGCCCATGTCGAGCACGAGCGGCTCGAGCCGGTCCGGCGTGTAGACCTCCTCGGCCCGCTTGGCCAGCGCGGCCACCGGGACGTAGTCGAGACCGAGGTCCTCGAGTGCCTTGAGGCCGGCGCCGAGCTGTCCGCGCCCGCCGTCGAGCAGGATGAGATCGGGCATCGCGCCCTCGCTCTCGAGCGCGCGACCGTAGCGGCGGGTCAGCACCTCCTGCATGGAGGCGAAGTCGTCGGTGCCGACGACGGTGCGGATCTTGAAGCGCTTGTAGTCGTCCTTCTTCATGTCCCCGTCCTGCCACACCACCATCGAGGCCACCGTCTCCTTCCCCTGATGGGTGGAGATGTCGAAGGCCTCGATCCGGTGCGGCGGGCCGGGCAGGCCGAGCGAGCGCTCGATGTCCTCCAGGACCACCTGCTGCCGGTTGCCGCGGGCGAGCAGGTGCGTCTGCAGCGCCAGCGCCGCGTTCTCCTCCGCCATTCCCACCAGGTCACGCTTGCGGCCCCGCTGGGGCGCGAGCAGCTCCACCCGCCCGCCCCGGCGCTGGACCAGCCACTCCTGGGTCAGCTCCGCCTCCGGCAGGGCCTCCGAGAGCAGGATCTCGGGCGGGGGCACGACGTTGCGCGCGTAGAACTGGCGGGTGAACGCGGAGAGGATCTCCCCATCGCTCCAGCCGGACACCCGCTCGAAGAAGAACGACTCGCGTCCGAGGAGCCGGCCCTTGCGCACGAAGAAGAGCTGCACGCAGGCCTCCGACCCCTGGCGGACCACGCCCACCACGTCCTGGTCCTCCTCCTCGGTCGAGATCATCTGCTGCCGCTCCCGCACCGTGTTGAGGGCCTGGACCCGGTCGCGCAGGGCGGCGGCCCGCTCGAACTTCATCTCCCCGGCCGCGGCCTCCATCTCCCGGGTGAGCCGGGCCGCGAGGTCGTCGCTCTTGCCCTCGAGGAAGCGCTCCACGTCCTTGACCGTCCCGGCGTAGCCCTCCGCGGTCTCCCAGCCCGTGCACGGCGCGTTGCAGCGGTGGATGTAGTACTGCAGGCACGGACGCGAGAGGGTGCCGTCGATCTTGATCCGGCACGTCCGGAGGGGGAAGAGCTGGCGCACGAGGCGGAGGGTCTCGCGCATCGCGGTGGCGGGATAGAACGGACCGAAGTAGCTCGCGCCGTCCTTCTGCACCCGCCGGGCCACCACCAGCCGCGGGAACTCCTCGTTGGTGGTGAGCTTCAGAAACGGGTAGTGCTTGTCGTCCCGCAGGATGATGTTGTAGCGGGGCCGGTGCTTCTTGACCAGCGTCGACTCGAGGATCATCGCCTCGAGCTCGTTGGCGGTCACGATGTACTCGAGGTCGCGGATGTGCCCGACCAGCGCGTCGGTCTTGGGGTCGGGGGCGCGCGATTCCTGGAAGTAGGAGCGTACGCGGTTCCGCAGCGAGGCGGCCTTGCCGATGTAGATGATCTGGGCCTTCGCGTCCTTGTAGAGGTAGACGCCGGGCCGGGCCGGGACCTGATCGACCTTCTCCTCGAGGGTCACCGCCACCTCTCCCCGGTCACGGCGGCTGACGCAGGAGCGCGACCGCGAGCAGGACCAGCGCGGCCACCGCGGGCACGAGCACCGTCCAGGTCAGCGTGCGACGGACGCGCCGCAGCATCGGCGGCCGCGGGCGGCCCGGGCGCGGCGGATTCATGAACGCGATCGCTTTCGAGAGCACGAACAATGCGATCGAGAGCACGCCGAAGAAGATCAGTACCCACTTGAAGAGCATCGCCCCGCCCTCAGACCCCCGGCTTCAGACTCCAAGATCGACCTTGCGCAGGGCCTTGATGCGGTCCCGCAGCTCGGCGGCCCGCTCGAAATCGAGCCGGCGCGCCGCGTCCTTCATCGCGGTCTCGAGCTCGGCGACGTGGGCGGCCAGGGCCGCCGCGCTCTCCCACTGGGTGGCGGGCGCCTTCTCGACCTCGACCGTGTAGTAGTCCCGCTCCGGCACCGACTCGAGGAGATCCCGGATCGAGCGGCGCACCGACTCCGGGGTGATGCCGTGGGCCCGGTTGTACTCCCCCTGCACGACGCGGCGGCGCTCGGTCTCGCCGAGGGCCTCGCGCATCGAGCCGGTCACGGTGTCGGCGTACATGATCACCTCGCCGTTGACGTGCCGGGCCGCGCGGCCCGAGGTCTGGATCAGCGAGGTCGCGGAGCGCAGGTAACCCTCCTTGTCCGCGTCCAGGATCGCGACCAGGGAGACCTCCGGCAGGTCGAGCCCCTCCCGCAGCAGGTTGATGCCGATGAGGCCGTCGAACTTCCCGAGCCGCAGGTCGCGGATCAGCGCGACCCGCTCCAGGGTGTCGATGTCGGAATGCAGGTAGCGGACCCGCAGGCCGTTCTGCTGATAGTACTCGGTGAGGTCCTCCGCCATCCGCTTGGTGAGCGTGGTGATCAGCACGCGCTCGTCGCGCTCGGCCCGGGCCCGCACCTCGGCCATGAGATCGTCCACCTGGGACGACGCCGGGCGCACCGTGATCCGGGGATCCATGAGCCCGGTGGGCCGGATGATCTGCTCGGCCATCGTCCCGCCGGTCAGGCCCCGGCCGACTCCGCTCCGCTCGACGCCGGCCCGCTCGAGCTCGTACGGCCCCGGGGTCGCCGAGACGTAGAGGGTCTGCGGCACGAGGCGCACGAACTCCTCGAAGGTGAGCGGCCGGTTGTCGAACGCCGACGGCAGGCGGAAGCCGTACTCGACCAGCGCCTCCTTGCGCGAGCGGTCCCCCGGGTACATCCCCCGGAGCTGGGGGGCGGTGACGTGGGACTCGTCGAGGATCACCAGCGCGTCCTTGGGCAGGTAGTCCATCAGGGTCGGCGGGTTCTGCCCCGGTTTGCGCCCGGAGAGATGGCGGGAGTAGTTCTCGACGCCGTGGCAGTAGCCGAGCTCGCGCAGCATCTCCATGTCGAAGAGCGTGCGCTGCTCGAGCCGCTGCGCCTCCAGCAGCCGGCCCCGCGCCTTGAGGAACCCGAGCCGCTCCCGCAGTTCGTCCATGATCCCGGTGATCGCCCGCTCGAGCTGGGCCGCCGGGGTCACGTAGTGGCTGGCCGGGTAGATGCGCACGTCGGTGAGCGTGCCGGTCGTTACCCCTCGCAGCGGGTCCAGGGTCATCAGCCGCTCCACGCTATCGCCCCAGAACTCGACCCGGAGGGCCTCCGACTCCGCGGCGGCCGGGAACACCTCGACCACGTCGCCGCGCACCCGGAAGGTCCCGCGCCGGAAGTCGTAGTCGTTGCGCTCGTACTGCACCGCGACCAGCGACCGGATCAGGGCGTCGCGATCCATCCCCTGCCCCGCCCGCAGGGCCACGTGCATACCGTGGTACGTCTCCGGCTCGCCGATGCCGTAGATGCACGAGACCGAGGCCACCACCACCACGTCCCGTCGCTCGAAGAGCGACGAGGTGGCGGAGTGCCGCATGCGGTCGATCTCGTCGTTCACCAGCGCGTCCTTCTCGATGTAGGTGTCGGACTGGGGGATGTAGGCCTCGGGCTGGTAGTAGTCGTAGTAGGAGACGAAGTACTCGACCGCGCTCTGCGGGAAGAACGCCTTGAACTCGCTATAGAGCTGGGCCGCGAGCGTCTTGTTGGGGGAGATCACCAGCGCGGGCCGGTTGAGGCGCGCGATCACGTTGGCCAGCGTGAAGGTCTTGCCGCTGCCGGTCACCCCCAGCAGCACCGCGTGGGGGCTCCCCGCGCCGATCACCGAGACCAGGCGCTCGATCGCCTGAGGCTGGTCCCCGGACGGGGCGAACTCCGAGGCGAGCGTGAACAGTCCCTCGGACATCTGGCGGCTCGGGGGGCGGCTCAGGACGTCGACGGCACCGCCACCAGGTACTTCCGCCACGAGTCGAGGAACGACGTCGCGTGCGGATGCCGGAGCAGGTGCACCGAGAAGAGGAATTGCGGGTGCACCGGCTCGCGGATCAGGCGGAGCCGGGCCTCTTCCAGGGTGCGGTTGCCCTTGAGCAGGTTGCAGCGCAGGCACGCGGCGACCACGTTGGTCCAGGTGGTCTGGCCCCCGCGCGAGCGCGGGACCACGTGGTCGACCGTCAGCTTCTCGCCGCGGCGCGAGCAGTACTGGCAGCTGTAGCCGTCTCGTCGCAGGATGTTCTTCTTGTTGAACGCCACTCGCTCCAGGAACGGCTTGCGGATGTAGGCGCCCAGCCGGATCACGGCCGGGAGATGGAAGCTCCGCGAGGGCGAGCGGATCACCCGCGGCGAGGCCTCGACGCTCTCGGCCTTGCCCGCGAGCAGCAGGGTGATGGCGCGCTTGGCGTTGGTGAAATGAAGCGGCTCGTAGGTGTAGTTCAGCACCAGGACCGCGATTTCATCCATATACCCCGAAAGGATAAGCGGGGGGCCGGACCCTGTCAACTGAGCGGGGCTACACCAGGAGGCGCCAGACCAGGGGGCCGAAGCCGGCGAGGAGGACGAACAGGATCGCCGCCGCGTCGAGGGAGCGGGTGAACAGCGCGAGCAGCAGGCACACCAGCGCGAAGCACGCCAGGTAGAAGCGAACCTCGCGCTTGTCGAGCCAGCCGCCCTTGCCGGCGAGGTGGGGCACCTTGTTGATCAGATAGATCGGCGAGTAGAGGAGGAAGAAGAGCACGATCACCCCCGAGAAGCCCCATACGCCGAGCAGCCCGAAGACCATGCCGCGGAAGATCCAGTCCCAGAGCGTGAGGTTCGCGTCGTTCTTGAGGTCGAGCGCGCGCGGCAGCGCCTCGGGGTGCTGGTTCAGGTACAGCATGGCGATCGAGACGAGCGCCAGCACCGACTCCAGCCACCGCCTCACGATGACGCGAGGGATCAGGCTCATGGCCGCTACAACATCACACGAGCGGTGGAAGTGTCAACAAAACGGGCCGCGGTGACGCGCAGTTAGAGCAGAAAGCCCCCCGGGAACGGATCGCTCGGGTCGAGAACGAGGGTTCCCTGCCCGGTCATCCATGCGCGCCCGGTGATCTCGGGCACCACCGCGGCGGTGCCGGCCACGTCGGTGAGCCCGGCGATCCGGCCGGTGAAGAGGGTACCGATGATGGACTCGTGGCCGAACGCCTCCCCGACCCCGAGGCGCCCGCGCGCGTGGAGATTGGCGAGCCGCGCGGAGGTGCCGGTTCCGCACGGCGAGCGGTCGAGGCCCGCGGGGGCCACCACGACCGCGTTCCGGTACCGGGCGTCGGGCCGGCGCGCCGGCTCGTAGAACTGGACGTAGAGCAGGCCGCGCGCGCCGGGCATCGCGGGGTGCACGAGGGGCACGCACGCTTCGATGGCGAGCCGGACGCGCTCGCCGATCTCCACGAGCCGGGAGGCCTCCTTGGGCTCGAGCGTCAGCCCCAGGGGTGCCGCCTCCACCAGCGCGTAGAAGTGGCCGCCGTAGGCGAGGTCGAAGCGGACCGGGCCTGCGCCGGGGACCTCCACCGTCTGGTCGAGGGCCACCGAGAAGGCCGGCACGTTGCGGATCGTCACCGACGTCGGCTGCCCGGCCTGCGCGCGCACCCGGCAGGTCACGAGCCCCGCCGGCGTCTCGAGCGTCACGGTGGCGGCGCCGCCCGGCGCGGCCACGCGGCCGGTCTCCACCAGCATGGCGCCGAGCGCGATCGCCCCGTGCCCGCACATGTGCACGGGGCCGAGCGGCTCGATGAAGAGCACCCCCGCGTCCGCCTCCGGCGCCGTCGGCTCGGTCAGGATCGCGCCGCACATGGCGGCGTGGCCCCGCGGCTCGTAGAGCGTGAAGCCCAGCAGGTCGCGGCCGTGCGCGGCCAGGTGCTCGCTGCGCGCCATCAGGGTGGCGCCGGGCACGCGACCCACGCCGTCCACCACGATGCGCATCGGCTCCCCCTCGGCGTGGTAGTCGATCACCGACAGGGTGCGCGTCGACCGCCTCGTCACGCCGCCGTCCCCAGCAGCTCGCACAGGATGCCCTCGCGGAGCCCGCGGTCGCTCACCACCAGCGTCTCGCGCCCGAGGCGCGCCATCGTGGCCAGGCAGATCGCGATCCCGGGGATGATCACGTCGGCGCGACCCGGCTCGAGGCACGGAAGAAGCGCGCGGGCCTCCACGTCCAGCGCGCCCAGACGGGCGAGCTGCCGCTCCACCGCGGCGCGATCGAGACGATGGCCGTGGACGGCCGCCGGGTCGTAGGCGCGGAGCCCGAGATCGAGCGCGGCCAGCGTGGTGACGGTGCCCGCGGTACCCACCAGCTCGGCCACCGCCGCGCCCGCGATGGCCGCCGGCACCTCCGCGGCGAGCCGCCGCTCCACGTGCTCGCGCAGGCGCGCGAAGCGCTCCCATCGTACCGGTCCGGGTTCGCCCCACTCCTCCTGGAGCGTCACCACCCCGAGCCGGAGGCTCACCGCGGCGGCGGGGGCGCCGTCCCGCGCGAGGACGAACTCGGTGCTGCCGCCGCCGATGTCGAAGAGCACGAAGGAGCCGCCGAGGCCCGGCAGTCCGGACGTCACCCCCTTGAGGGTCAGGCGCGCCTCCTCCTCGCCCGAGACCACCTCCACGCGCTCGCCCGACTCGCGCTCGAGACGGGCGACGAACTCCTCGCGATTCACCGCCTCGCGCACCGCGCTGGTGGCGACGATGCGTACGCGGTCGGCGCCGAGCGCGCGCGCGGCCCGCGAGAACTCGGCGACCGCCGCCGCGGTCCGCCGCATCGGCTCCGAGGCCAGGCGGCCGGTGGCCCCCTGCCCTTCCCCGAGCCGGGTCACGCGCTGGGTCTGCTCGAGCGTGCGCCACGTCGAGCCGGCCGGCTCCACGACGAGGAGGCGCACCGTGTTGGTGCCGAGGTCGACGGTGGCGAGGGCCCCGCTCACGCGGGCGGGTGGAGGCGAAGGGCCTCCGCGACGGCGGCGCGGACGCGCTCGGGCTGGACCGGCTTGACCACCATCACGTCCACTCCCGCGGCACGCACGCGCTCCTCGTGGAGCCGGCGTCCCCAGCCGGTGAGGAGCACCACCGCGGAGCCCGGGCTGCGCTCCTTCACCGCCGCGGCCAGCTGCAGGCCGGAGCGATCGCGCAGCGCGAGATCGGTCACCACCACGTCGATGCCGCCCATGGCGAGCCGCTCGAGCGCGGTGGTGGCGTCGACCGCGGTCTCCACGCGGTGACCGGCCGCGTCCAGCGCCTCCCGTACCGTCGCCTGGATGCCTTCCTCCTCCTCCACGATCAGGATCGAGCCGACGCGGGGAGGCGCCGGCTCCGGAGCGGTGGGCGGCGCCGGCTCGGCCGGGTGGTTCGCCTCGATCTCGACGGCAGCCTCGCGCGCCCCCTCCGCCGGGAGCCACAGCGACACGGTGGTGCCTCCGGGCCCGGTCTGCACCTCGAGCCGGCCGCCCGCGCGGAGCACGACCGCCTGCACCACCGTGAGCCCGAGGCCCAGGTGCCCCGGACGGGTCGTGAAGAAGGGATCGAAGATCCGCGGCTTCACGTCCGGCGCGATACCCCGGCCGCCGTCCGCGACGACGAGCTCCACGCCGCCCCCGGTCTCGCGCACCTGGACCGCCACGGTGCCGCCGTCGGGCATGGCCTCCATCGCGTTCAGCACGAGGTTGACGATGGCCTCCCGGAACGCGACCGCGCTGCCCTGGACCGGAGGCGTCGGCGGCAGGTCGGCGGTCATCTCGACGCGGCGGCCCCCGGGAGACGCACCCGGGCCGATCCGGGGGCGGGCGAAGGCCAGGGCCTCCTGCGCGACCGCACCGAGATCGCACGACACTCCGACCGCGTGGTCCGCCTCGGCCAGGCCCAGGAGCCGCTGCAGCACGTCGGTGCCGCGCCACGCCGCCTCCTCGAGCGCGCCCAGCCCTTCGCGCAGCGACTCGTCCTGCGCCCGCGCGAGCAGGAGCTGAGACTTGCCGAGCAGCAACGCGAAGATCGAGCTGAGCTCGCGGGTTAGGCCGCCGCCGAGCGCGACCAGCGCGCGCGCCTTCTCGCCCTCGGCCCGCTGGGCCTCGAGGGCGGCCTGCTCGCCCAGGGCGCCGCGCAGGTCCTCGAGGCCGCGCCGCGTGTCGAGCGCCACCGCGGTCACCGTCGCGAGCGTGAGCGCGAGCTCGATCTCCTCGATGGAGAACTCCCGGGGCTCGGCGTCGGCGAGGGCGAGCAGGCCGAGCACGCGCCCGCGCGTGCGCAACGGCACCAGCAGGACGGCCCGAAGCCCGTCGCGCTCGAGCACACCGGGCCGCTCGCCGACCCGGGTCCTCAGGTCGCGGATCGCGACCGGGCGATCGGCCGCGAAGCCTTCCGCGAGCAGGCCGTCCGCCGGATCGATCTGCTCCGGCCCGACGCTGCGCAGTCGTCCGGCCCCGGCCACCGCGATGATCGAGGCCGGATCGGAGCCGGCGACCGCGAGGGCCGCGCGCACGCCCGGCAGCCGGCACGCCGCCTCGCAGGCCCGCGCCAGGAGGTCCCGCGGCTCGCGCCCCGGGCGCTGCTCGTCGACCAGGGCCCGCGCCTCGCGGAGATGGGTCAGGTGCTCGCCGTGCCGCTCCAGGAGGTGCTGGTGCACGAGCGCCGAGCCGACCCGGTCGGCGATGACCAGGAGCAACAGCATGTCGGTGGTGCCGAAGGGGGCGCCCAGCGCCCGCCGACCCGCGAAGAGCACGCCTCCGACCTCGCCCTCCGTACGCACCGGAACCGCGATGCCCTGCCGGACCGGGAAGCGCTCGATGAACGGATCGGCCTCGGGCGCCGCGGCCGCGTCGAGGGTCTGCACCCGCTTCTCCCGGTACACGCGGCCGATGAGTCCCTCGCCCGGATCGAGCGAGAGCATCTCCACGTCCTCCCGCCGGAATCCGCGCGCGGAGCGGGCGACCAGACGCCCGGTGGCCTCGTCCAGCACGAAGAGCAGCGCGCGGTCCGCGGCCAGGAGACGGGAGAGCCGGTCCATCGCGAGCGCGAAGAGCTCGCCCGGCGGTAGCCCGAGCGGAGGGACGGACAGGATCTCCTGGAAGATGGCGAGCGTATGGTCGTCGCGCTCGGCCGCGTGGTCGAGGCGCCGCCCCTCGGCCCCCGAACCCGCCGAGGTCTCCCGGAGGCGCTCGCGCGCGCGCTCGAGGATCTCGGCCATCTCGGCGAGGGTCGCGCGCAGGGGAGTCTGCTGTCCCACCGCGCGCGAGCCGGACTCGCCGTTCACCGCTTCGTCCTCCGGATCACTTCCCCGCGAGCGTGCGGATGTAGCGGACGACCGCCCAGCGGTCGTTGTCGGGCAGGTGCCGCCACGACGGCATGGCGCCTCGCCCGGTGGTGATCTTCCAGAAGATCTCCCCGTCCGACTCGTCCTGCACGCGCTTGGACGTCCAGTCGGCGGGCTTGGGATTGAGCGCGGCCGCCGCGGCGCCGTCGCCCTTGCCCTTGCTCCCGTGACAGGAGACGCAGTTGACCTTGGCGATCTTCTCGCCCTGCTCGACCGTCTTCTTGTCGCTCGGGAGCAAGTTCTTCTTCGCCTTCTCGGAGGCGGGCGCGACCCAGGGCGCCTGGGCGTGGGCGGGCGGCGCACCGCCGGCCCCCAGCACGAGTAGCGCGACGGCGCCGAGAGCGAGCCCACCGATGCGGGCGGCAAGCGAGATGGCCATCGAATCCTCCTTTGATCGGTCCCGGTGAGCGGGCCGGCGGTGTTGCGGGTATCGCCCTGTCATCATTGACGAAAGGCAGATTCATTTAACACCCGCCCTCGTCGAGGGGTCAAGGTATTTCACCGGTTCCCGCCGAGACCGTGTGCTATCGTCACGAGCCAAGATGGCGGACGAACAAGCCCATCTCGTAGCGGTGATCGGTGCGGGCCCGGCCGGTCTCTTCGCCACCCGCGCGCTGGCCGCGCTGGGCTCGCGCGTGGTCCTGATCAACCGCGACGTCAAGCCGGGCGGCCTCGCCGAGTACGGCATCTTCCTCAACAAATACAAGATGAAGGGCGGCCTGCGCCGCCAGTTCCAGAAGATCCTGAGCGATCCGCGCGTGACCTACCTGGGCCACGTGACCGTCGCGCAGGGCGGCGACCTCACGGTGCAGGACCTGGCCGGGATGGGCTTCGACGCCCTCGTATTCGCCATCGGCGCGCAGGGCACCAAGTACCTCGGCATCGAGGGCGAGCGGCTGGCCTCCGTGTATCACGCCAAGGACCTCGTGTATCACTACAATCGGCTGCCGCCCTTCAGCGAGCGGCCCTTCCCGATGGGCCGGCGCGTGGCCATCGTCGGGGTCGGCAACGTGATGGTCGACATCGCGAACTACTGCGCCCACTTCTGCGACGTCGACGAGGTGATCGCGGTGGCGCGCCGCGGACCCTACGAGAAGGCGTACGACGACCGCGAGTTCGAGGACGTCGAGGACGCCTTCGACCACGCGCTCTACCGGGAAGAGCTCGAGCGCGTCCGGCCGCGGCTCGAGGCGGCCGGGCAGAGCGCCGACGGCCTGCTCGCCGCGCTGGCCGCGCGGGGCGAGCCCTCGCCGAGAGCGCGCACGCGCCTGCGCTTCCGCTTCCTGGCCTCGCCCCGGCGCGTGATCGCCGAGGGCGGACGCGTGGTCGGGCTCGAGGTGGAGGAGACCCGGCTCGAGCGCAAGGGCGACCGCGTCGCAGCGGTGGCCACCGGGCTCACGTCGGTGATCCCGTGCGACACCGTGGTGTTCGCGGTCGGCGACCGGGTCGACGAGCACGCGGGGCTCCCCTACCGCGACGGGCTCTACCTGACCGTGCCCGGCGACGATCCCGCCGCGCCGTACCAGGTCCTGGACGAGACCGCGGGCAAGGCGCGGCACGGCGTCTACGTGGTCGGGTGGGCGCGCAAGGCCAGCGACGGCGTGGTCGGCCGCGCGCGGCTCGACGCCGAGACCGGGATCAAGCACGTGGCCGCCTTCCTGGCCGGGCGCCCGAAGCGGCCGCTCGCGGAAGCGGAGCGCGCGGTCGAGGCCCTGCGGCGGACCCTCGCCGAGCGGGGCGCGGTGGTGGTGGACTACCCGGCGGTGCAGCGTCTCGAGGCGGCCGAGCGCGCGAGGGCCTCGGCCGACAAGGTCGAGGAGTTCAAGTTCGCGAGCGACCGCGAGATGCTCGAACAGCTCCGCGGCTAGGAATCCCCCCCGCCGAGCAGCACCAGCAGCGCTCCCGCCACCCCGTAGGCCGCGGCCAGCGTGTGCGGCGCGCTGCTCTCGACCGCCCACGGCCAGAAGACGGCCCCGTCGGGCAGCGGCGAGTGGATCAGGCCGAAGAGCGTCGCCACCGCCGCGATCGCCAGCACCGCTCCCGCGACCGGCAGCCGCCGCTCGATGATCGCGACCAGCGCGGCCCCCCACAGGAGCGCGGTCAGGATGAAGCCGTTGCCCAGCACCAGCAGCGCGCTCCACATCGCGCGTCCCTCGCCCGCGAGGTCGGCCGCGCTCTTGCCGACGCCACCCAGCAGCATGTTCCCCTGGATGAGCACGAGCGCGGCCACCGCCGGGAGGAAGGCCAGCGCCACCGCGGGGGCGTGCCGCGCGGGAGACGCGATGAAGGCCTGCGCGGTGATCTGCAGGCCCACGAAGACCAGGATCGGCGCGACCGCCGCGTCGGGCAGCAGGCGCACCAGCAGCGCGACGACGCCGACGGCGGCCCCGACGCCGATCAGCAGCCCGGTGGCGAGCGTGTAGCCGGCGCGCGCGCCCATCGCCTTGTAGGCCGGGTGGCCGATGTACGGCGTGTTCTGGACCACGCCGCCGCAGCAGCCCGCCGCGATGGTGGCCAGCGCCTCGGTGAGCAGGATGTCGCGCGTGCGGTACTCGTCGCCCGCCACGATCGCCGACTCGGTGTTGTCGATGCCGCCCACCACGGTGGCGAGCGCGAACGGCACCGCGAGCGGCAGGTACGGCAGCAGCGCGTCGAGCGCGTCGAGCCACGCGAGCGTGGGCACCGGCAGCGCGAGGCCGAGAGTGCCCAGCGCCAGGACCGGGTGCGGGGCCGTGCCCGCGACGGCGGTGAGGGCCCAGCGGGCCCAGAAGATCGCGCTCCCCGCCAGCACCGCGGCGAGCGCGCCCGGCACGCCCCCCGGCAGCCGGCGGCCGCCTACCAGCGCCACCAGCACCACGGTGAGCGAGACCACGCCCACCAGCGGGTCGGCGAAGATCCGCAGAGCGGGCAGGAACGCGATCAGCAGCACCGCCACGCCGGCGATGGAGCCGAGCAGCGCGGCCCGGGGCACCAGGCGGCGCACCCACTCCCCCGCGAACGCGAGCCCGAGCTTGATCACCCCCATCGCCACCGTCACGCCCATGCCGATCTTCCAGGCGAGGATCGGATCCCGCGTGAGGAGCATGGCCGGCCCGAGCACCCCGAAGACCATGCCGAACAGCGACGGGGTGTCGATGCCGAAGGGCATCGCGGTGACGTCGCTCCGCCCGGTGCGCCGCATGAGCCGAACCGCGAGCCACGTGTAGGCGAGGTCCCCGATCAGCACCCCGAGCGCGGTCCCCGGAACCATCACGCGCAGCACCAGGTCGGAGGGAAATCCGAAGACCCCGATCAACAGGCCGGAGAGGATGACGAACAGGCTCAGGTTGTCGATCGCGAGCCCGAAGAACGCGTTCCAGTCGCCGGGGGCCCACCAGCGGACGGCCGGCGCCGTCCTCACCGCTCAGGCGGTACGGAGCGGGCCCGACCCGGCCGCGGGCAGCTCGCGCGCGAGCGCGCGCACGCGCGCCGCGAGCCCGGCGCACCACGCGAGGCTCCCCCGGTTCTGCGCCACTTCCGGGAAGCCCAGCTCGAGGGGCGGAGCGGGAGGCGCCGGGCTCAGGCCTCCGCCCAGGCGCAAGCGCACGCCGTAGCTCTGCCCCTCGCGCGCGCCCTCGGCCTCCACCACCGGCTCGGCGCGCAGGTTCTCGCGCTTGGCGTGCGAGGCCACGAAGTTCCGGAGCCACCGCGCCACTTCCTCGTACTCACCGCCGGAGAACATGGTCGCCCCCTAGCACTCGTTGAAGCCGCAGGAGAGACACTTCTTGCAGCCCTCCTCGTAGACGAGGGTGGCCTGGCCGCACTCGCGGCAGAGATCGCCCACGCGGCGGAGCGGGCTCACCGCCGGCGCCTCCGCCGGCGCCGAGGCCCGCGGGGCGCCGATGTGCTCGGCCAGGGTCCGGGCCAGCGCGTCGGGCAGCGACAGGACCTTGGCCGCGCCGAAGCCGGTGGGCTGCCCGCCCCCGATGCGCAGGAGCTGGCTGATCGCCTCCTCCAGCCGCCGACGCGGCGTGAGCGGCGAGGGCAGGCGGAGGACGAGCGACACCAGGCGGCCGAGGGCCTCCGCGACCGCCATGGTGTCCGAGCCGGCCTTGCCCACCTGCACGAAGACCTCGAAGGGCTCGCCGCCACCGTTGTCGTTGACGGTGATGAACGCGGTGCCGATCGGCGTCTCCATCCGGTACGTGGCCCCGGTGAGGCTGTGCGGGCGCGGCTTCACGCCGCGCGCGGCGGTGTCGCCCGCGTGGCCGTCGCGCCGCAGGCCCACGTTCAGCACCTGGCCGCCCTTGGAGCCGTCGCGGAACACGGTGATGCCGAGGCAGCCCAGGTCCCACGCCATGCGGTAGGCGGCGGCCACGTCCTCCTCGGTCGCGCTCTCCGGGAGGTTGATCGTCTTCGAGACCCCGTTGTCGGTGTGCTTTTGGAACGCGGCCTGGTGGCGCACGTGCCAGATCGCGTCGATCTCGTGCGCGGTCTTGAAGATCGCGCGGGCGGCCTCGGGCACCCCCGGCACCTCCCGCAGCGAGCCGCGCCGCGCCACCTCGGCCATCAGGGACTCCGAGTGGAAGCCGTGGCGGCGGGCCAGGCGCTCGAACGTCTCGCTGAAGAACGGCAGCACCCGCTCGCCGTCCGGCCCCTTCACCCGGTGCTCGAACGCCAGCGCGAAGACCGGCTCGATCCCGGACGAGCAGCCCGCGATCATCGAGATGGTCCCGGTCGGCGCGATGGTGGTCACGGTGGCGTTGCGGAGCGGCCGGCCGTGCCGGTAGATCGAGCGGGCCCAGTGCGGGAAGGGCCCGCGCTCCTCGGCCAGGCGCGCGGACTGGTCATGCCCCTTGTCGTTGACGAAGGCCATGAGCCGCTCGGCCAGCTCGAGGGCCTCCTCGCCGTCGTAGGGAATCCCGAGGGTGAACAGGAGATCGGCCCAGCCCATGATGCCGAGGCCGACGCGCCGGTTGGCCTTCACCATCTCGTCGACCTGCGGCAGCGGATACGGGTTCACCTCGATGACGTCGTCGAGGAAGCGCCCCGCCAGGCGCACCACCCGCTCGAGCTCGCTCCAGTCGATCTCCCACTGCCCCGACCGCTCGACCGCGAACTTGGCCACGTTGATCGAGCCCAGGTTGCACGCGTCGTTGGGCAAAAGCGGTTGCTCGCCGCATTGGTGGACGACGAGACCGTTGGCGATCATGGAGTGGCTCTGCGGCTCGGTCAGGTCGTAGACCGGGCGCGGACCGGCCGGCTCCAGCGCGACCACCACGTCGCTCCACTTCTGGACGTACGAGCCGGCGTAGCGGACCGGCTCGAGGCGCCGCTGCTTGTCGTTGAGGAAGCCGACCTCGCGCAGGAAACGCGACCGGGAGCGGCCGAAGATCCCCAGCTCGAAGAGCACGCCGTCGGACCCGTACGAGCGCAGGCCGCCGTCCTTGGCCCGGTAGCCGAAGAGGCCGTGACGGGCGGGGCGCGACCGGTCCATCACGCTGCTCTTGATCCCCAGGTTCAGGAGCAGGAGCTGCACGCCGCGCAACAGCTCCCGGCTCTTGGACGTGAGCGCGATCCAGGAGCTGTTGGCCTTGGGGTTCTCCCGCACCGTGCCGTCGGCCGAGAAGAGCCCCTGGAGGAAGCCGACCACCGCCGGGCGGGAGGCCGCGAAGAGCGTCTCGGGCACGGTCTTGCGGCCGGCCTTCACCGGCCGTGCTCCGAGAGCCTCGAAGAAGGCGGCGAAGAACTTGCCGGGATACATGAGGTGGCGGACGCCGCGGGCGCGCGCCCACACCTTCGACCGACGCCCGTGCCAGCCGTCCACCACCGAGGCGATGCGCTCGAAAGCGGCGGTGTCCTCCGGGCCGAACGTGAAGCCGACCCGCGGATACCTGGCATCCCCCGCCCGGAGCCATCCGTCGCCCACGAGCCAGCCGAGCACGAAGCCGAGATCGGCGCTCCAGCGGGTCGGCAGCGGGTGGCGGTATCGGCGACCGTTGCGCCCGGTGAACTCGGCCGGCGTCGCGACCGGAAGCGCGTCGTCATCGGCGAAGGCGCCCGGGTCGCTCTGGACCCACGCGCGGTCGACCGCCACGCGGAGGTCGCCGGCCAGGACCCAGCCGCGGTCGGTCATCAGCCGGTGGTCGGGCGTGCACGTGAGCTCGTAGCCCGCCGCGGTCCGGACCGTCACGGTCTCGCGCTCGCCCGAGCAGAAGGCCTGGCTGATGGGCAGGCAACCCTCGCCGTAGGCCGAGAGCGGCACGTCGTGCGTCCCCTCCCACACCATGAGCCGCGAGGGGAGCAGGCGCGGGTCCACCTTCACCGCGACGCCACCGGCCCCGAAGCGGGTCGCGACCCGCTCCATCCGCAGCAGCCCGCGATCGGTGGAGACGAGCGCGTCACCGGCGATGCAGGGATTCGTCGCCTCGATCAGCCCGAGATCCGGCGTGGGATTGGCCGGGCTCCGATTGATGCGGTCGATGAAGACCATTCCCGGATCGCCGGTGCGCCACGCGGCGCGGACGATGCGCCCGAAGACCTCGCGCGCCCGCAGCCGCCCGGTGACCTGCCCGGTGCGCGGGTTGATGAGGTCGTACTCGCCGTCGGCGGCGAGGGCCTCCATGAACGCGTCGGTGGCGGCCACCGAGATGTTGAAGTTGGTGATGCCGCCGTCGAGCTTGCACTCGATGAACTCGAGCACGTCGGGGTGATCGACGCGCAGGATCCCCATGTTCGCCCCGCGCCGCGTGCCCCCCTGCTTGACCGCCTCGGTGGCCGCGTTGAACACGCGCAGGAACGACACCGGGCCGGACGCCCGCCCGCCCGTCGAGTGCACCACGTCGTCCTTGGGCCGCAGGCGCGAGAAGGCGAAGCCGGTGCCGCCGCCCGACTGCTGGATGATCGCGGCCGCCTTCACCGACTCGAAGATCTCCTCCATCGAGTCGCCCACCGGCAGGACGTAGCAGGCCGAGTACTGGAGCGGGTTGTCCTTGCCCGCGTTCATGAGCGTGGGGGAGTTGGGCAGGAAGTAGCCGTCCACCATCATGTCGTAGAAGGCGGCCGCCACCTCCGAGACCGCGGCCTCGCTGCGGCCGAAGCGGGTCTCCGCGGAGGCGATGGCCAGGGCCACCCGCCAGCACATCTCCTCGGGGGTCTCGCGCACCTGCCCCTGCTCGCGGGCCAGGTACCGCTCGCGGAGAACGCGCAGGGCGGGCTCGGACCAGCGGCCCCCCTTGGATGGTCGGGTCATGGACGGCATGGCTTCTCGCTTACCCCTCCCCTGGTATCCGGTGACGGAACACCTCCCGCGCATGGGGTACCCACCGGACTATCTCACAAACTTGACTACAGTCCAAAGGTCCTTACAATTGGGCGGAATTGACTTCTCCACGCGGATTCTCGCCATGCGCCTCCCCAGCCGGCCAGGACCCGGAGGAGGGCTTCCCGAACTCGCCGCTGCCCCCGGCTTCGGTCCAGATGGCGGTCGATCCCATCCCTCGCGAATACTCGGCTCGATCCGACGTCTCTAGATGGGCTTCGCTTGTCCCCACGCTTCACGTGATGCTCGAGGAGCGCCTCCCGCGCCGGGTCCAGGCCGCGGCGGGCGGGCTCGTGCTGCAGGGAGATCCGGCATGATGCGGGAGCGATTCACTCTGTCCCTGGCGCTGGTCCTGACCCTGGGGCTGCTGCCGTCCGCGGTCCCGGCCCAGACGCCGCCGACGACACCCCTTCCGCCGGCCGCCCCTCCGCCCGCGGTGATGCCCACGCCACCGTCGATGCCGCCGCGCGAGCCCCTGCCCCCGCCGCCCGGCATCCGCCCGTTCGCCACGCCCCAGGAGCTGGTGGGGCGCGAGCTCGGCCTCGAGGAGGCGGTCAACATCGGCCTCGAGAACGCCCCGCTGATCGTGGCCCGCATCGGCGACTACGTCGCGGCCCAGCAGCGGGTCAACCAGGCCCTGGCCCCGCTCCTCCCGCAGCTCACCGGGTCGGGCAGCTACGGGCGACTGCGCGGGCTCAGCACGATCAGCGGCGACTCGTCGACGGGAGACTTCGGGTCGGCGAGCATCACCGCCTCGCAGCTCCTGTTCGACTTCGGACGGACGTGGGCGGCCAAGGACGCGGCAAAGTCCAACGCGGCCGCGCTCAAGGAAGTGCTCGAGTCGCAGAAGCTCGACATCTCCCAGCTCGTGAAGACGCAGTACTTCACGCTGCTCCTCTCCAAGCGCCTCGTGCAGGTGAACCTGGCCGCGCTCGATCGGGCCGAGGTCAACCTCCGGAGCGCCCAGGGCTTCTTCCAGGTCGGCACCCAGCCCAAGAGCTTCGTCACGCGCGCCGAGGTCGACGTGGCCAACGCGCGGGTCAACGTCATCCGGGCCCAGAACGCGGTGAACCTCGCGCGGGTGGCCCTGAACGCGGCGATGGGCATCGCGGTCAACGCGCCGACCGAGGTCAAGGACCTGCTCTCCTACACCCAGTTCCCGATCAACCGCGACGACCTGATCGGCGAAGCGCTCCGGAATCGCCCGGAGTACCGCCAGGTCAAGGCGCAGGCCGACGCCGCGGACGCCACCGTCCGCCAGACGTTCCGCGACTTCTTCCCCAACCTCTTCGGCAGCGGCACCTACGGGGTGGCGGGCGTCACCGGATTCCCCGCGTCCGGCTCCTCGTCGACCAACGGCTTCATCGACTCGGGCAACCAGTGGAACGTGGGCCTGACGCTGAGCTGGTCGATCTTCGACGGCGGCGGCAAGATCGCCCGCTACAAGGAAGCGAAGGCGAACGTGGAGGCGGCCCGCGCGCGGGTGCGCGACACCGAGCTGCAGGTCTGGCAGAACGTGGAGCAGTCCTACCTCAATCTCGGGGAGGCCGAGGAGCGCATCGGGGCCGCCCAGAAGGCGGTGGAGTCCGCGGAGGAGAACTACCAGCTCGCCCGGGGGCGCTTCGACGCGGGGGTGGCCAACATCATCGAGCTCACCGACGCGCAGCTGGCCCTCACCCAGTCCCAGTCCGACCAGGCGCAGGCGCTCTCCGACTACCGGATCGCCATCGCGCGGCTGGAGCGCGCGCTCGGCCGGCGCTAGGAATACCGCGCGCCGACCCCGCGTCACATCATCATGAAGCGCCGTCTCCTCTGGATCGGGCTGATCGTGGTGATC
Organism: Methylomirabilia bacterium; assembly: GCA_041497895.1. Classification (GTDB taxonomy): domain Bacteria; phylum Methylomirabilota; class Methylomirabilia; order Rokubacteriales; family CSP1-6; genus CAMLFJ01. Next base: position 37,968 of record JBGQHJ010000005.1, on the reverse strand, counting down.
GCGGGCGCGATCACCGGTGGCTACCTCTACACCCAGGGCATCGGGGCCCGGCCCGCCTTCCGGACCGTCGCGGTCTCGCGAGGGCCGCTCACCGCCGCGGTGTCGGCCACCGGGACGCTCAACGCGGTGATCACGGTGCAGGTCGGCTCCCAGGTATCGGGCCAGGTCAAGGAGCTCCTCGCGGACTTCAACTCCCTGGTCAAGAAGGACCAGGTCATCGCCCGCATCGATCCCGACACCTTCGAGGCCAAGGTCAACCAGACGAAGGCCCAGGTGGACGCGGCCCGGGCCTCGGTGCTGAACCAGCAGGCGGCGGTGGAGAAGACCCGGGCCGACCTCGAGAACGCCCGCGCCGCGCTGGCCGCCGCCCGTGCCCAGACCGCCAAGTCGCAGGTCACGGTGGTCGACTCCAATCGCACCCTCGGCCGCAATCGCGACCTGCGGCAGCGCGGGCTCATCGCGCAGGCCGACGAGGACACCGCCCAGGCCACCTACGACTCCGCGGTGGCCCAGCTCGAGGCCTCCAAGGCGCAGGAGCGCGCGCAGGGGTCGGCGGTGACCGCGGCCGAGGCGCAGCTGCGCGTGGCCGAGGCGATGCTCAAGAACGCGGTCGCGCAGGTGGCCCAGAACGTGGCGGCCCAGCGGCAGGCGCAGGTCGACCTGGACCACACCTTCATCCGCGCGCCGGTGGACGGCGTCGTGGTCGGCCGCACGGTGGACGTCGGCCAGACGGTGGCGGCGAGCCTCCAGGCCCCGACCCTGTTCACGATCGCCCAGGACCTGCGCAACATGCAGGTCGACACGAACGTGGACGAGGCGGACGTGGGGCGGGTCAAGGTGGGCCAGGCCACCACCTTCACGGTGGACTCCTTCCCGGGCCGCACCTTCTCCGGCGAGGTCGTGCAGATCCGGAAGGCGCCGCTGGTCGTGCAGAACGTCGTCACCTACGATGTGGTGGTGAGCGCTAGGAATCCGGAGCAGCGGCTCCTGCCCGGCATGACCGCGAACGTGCGCATCATCATCGACCAGAAGGAGGGCGTGCTGCAGGTGCCCAACGCGGCGCTTCGCTTCCGCCCGGCCGGCGTCGAGGCCGCCGAGCGCGAGCGGCCGGCCCGGCCCGGCGGTGGGCCGGGCGGCGGCGGGCGCGGTGGCGGCGGCCCGGCCGGACGGGTGTGGATCCTCGGCTCCGACGGCAAGCCGGCCGCGCTGTCGCTGCAGCTCGGCATCGGTGACGGCACCTATACCGAGGTGGTCCGCGGCGAGATCAAGGAGGGCCAGCAGGTGATCGTGGGCGTCGCGCTGCCGGGCGACCGGCCGTCGCCGGGCGCGGCCCCGCGCCTCAGGCTCTGACGTGGCCCAGGCCCTCATCGACACGGTGGAGCTGGTCAAGGACTATCACCTGGGCTCGCGCCGCATCCACGCGCTCCGCGGGATCTCGGTGACCATCGAGCCGGGCGAGTTCGTCGCGGTGATGGGACCGTCGGGCTCCGGCAAGTCGACCTTCATGAACCTGCTCGGCTGCCTCGACACCCCGAGCGCGGGACTCTACCGCCTGGACGGGCTCGACGTCTCGCGCATGGGTCGCGACGCGCTCGCCCGCGTCCGGAACGAGAAGATCGGCTTCGTCTTCCAGACGTTCAACCTGCTGCCGCGCACCACCGCGCTCGAGAACGTGGAGCTGCCGTTGCTGTACAGCGCCGCCCTGCCCCGCGACCGCCAGGGGCGGGCGCGGGCCAAGCTCGCCGCGGTCGGCCTCTCCGAGCGGGAGCACCACCACCCGGCCCAGCTCTCGGGCGGCCAGCAGCAGCGCGTCGCGATCGCACGGGCCCTGATCAACGATCCGGTGCTGATCCTGGCCGACGAGCCCACCGGGGCTCTCGACTCGCGGACGAGCGTCGAGATCATGGCCCTGTTCCAGGACCTCAATCGCGAGGGCATCACGGTGGTGGTGGTGACCCACGAGCAGGACATCGCGCGCTACGCCGGCCGCGTCCTCAGCTTCCGCGACGGCCACCTCACCCACGACGAGCCGGTGGCCGAGCGGCTGGTCGCCCGCGAGCTGCTCGCCACCTTGCCCAGCGGAGACGCCTCCGACGAGGAAGACGTGGAGACCGAGGTGGCCCCGAGGTGAACGTCCGGGCCAGCGCGCGGATCGCGGTGAGGGCCCTGCGCGTCAACAAGATGCGCAGCGCGCTCACCATGCTCGGCATCGTGATCGGGGTGGGCGCGGTCATCACCATGGTGGCGGTGGGCGCGGGCGCCCAGGCCCGCGTGGCCGAGCAGATCCAGAGCCTCGGGGCCAACATCATCGTGATCTGGCCCGGAACCGTGAACGTCTCCGGGGTGCGGCTCGGCGCCGGGGCCCAGGCGACCCTCTCGGAGGACGACGCCTGGGCCGTCCAGCGCGACATCCCGCTCGTCGAGGTGGTGGCCCCGTACGTGCGCGGCAACGCGCAGGTGGTCTACTCGAACCTCAACTGGTGGACCGGCATCCTCGGGGTCACCCCCGAGTACTTCCCGGCACGCGACTGGGAGGTGATCGAGGGCCGGATGCTCACCCAGGAGGAGGTGGACGGCGCGTCGAAGGTCGCCCTGGTCGGCCAGACCGTCGCCCGCAACCTGTTCGGGGAGGAGGATCCGCTCGGCCAGGTGATCCGCATCAAGAAGGTTCCCTTCACCATCATCGGGGTGATGGACCGCAAGGGCCAGACCACGTGGGGCCAGGACCAGGACGACCAGATCCTGATCCCCATCACCACCGCCAAGTCCAAGGTGCTGGGCGGCAACCAGGTCAAGGGACGGTCGGTCGGCGCGATCACCATCAAGGTGCGCGAGGCCCCACTCATGAAGGCGGCCGAGAACGAGGTGCGGGAGCTCTTGCGGCAGCGCCACCGGCTGCAGCCCTCCCAGGAGGACGACTTCAACCTCCGGAACCTGGCCGAGGTGCTCCAGTCCCAGGAGGCGGCCTCCCGGGTCCTCACGGTACTGCTCGCGGCCATCGCGTCGGTCTCGCTGCTGGTGGGGGGGATCGGTATCATGAACATCATGCTGGTCTCGGTGACGGAGCGGACGCGGGAGATCGGCCTGCGCATGGCGGTGGGCGCGCGAGGCCGCGACATCCTGGCCCAGTTCCTGGTGGAGGCGGTGACCCTGTCGCTGATCGGCGGCGCCATCGGCATCGGCGCCGGCCTGCTCGGCTCCTACGCGATCGCCTACTTCGCGGAGTGGCGCACCGTGCTCCAGATCGACGCGGTCCTCATCGCCTTCGGCTTCGCGGCCGCGGTGGGCATCTTCTTCGGCTTCTACCCGGCGCGCAAGGCGGCCGGGCTCAATCCCATCGACGCCCTCCGGTACGAATGAGCGCTCGTCGCCTCCTGGTCGCCGCGCTGGTGTGGATCTCGCTCTGCGCGACGGTCGACGCGCAGACCTACTCGCCGCAGTCCCCCTCGCGCCTCGCGGTGAGCTTCACCACCGAGCGGGTCGGCAGCGGCCGCGTGCTCGTGTACGGCGAGGTGCGCAACGGCGCGAGCTCCGCCTGCGAGCGGGTGATCGTGAGCGTGGAGGGGCTCGACGAGAATGGCCGCGTGGTCAGCCGCGGACGGGCCTTCGTCTTCGGGGTCGTCCCCTCGCGGGGCTCGAGCCCGTTCGAGGTGCGCCTGTCCTCCCCCGGCTCCGAGCGCCGCTTCCGCGTGGAGATCGAGTCCTTCCAGTTCGTGTCCTCGGGGAACTGACGCCCCCGCGTGTGACGGAGATGTGAAGAAGCGGAAGAAGCCCGCCGTCCCCCGCCGTCGCCGCGTCCGTCGTCGGCGGGCCCGCGCCGGGCGCGCCGCGGTCCCCATGCTGCCGCCGGTCGCGACTCCACCACCGCCGAGCCTCGCGGCGCCGGCCGGACCCGCGGCGACGCAGGTCGAGCAGCGCGGCCTGCCCATCGTCACCGCGCTGGCCCGGATCGCGCGGGCCGCGGACCCTCCGCGGGCGCGGCTCGAGCGCGCCATGCGTCTGCTGCTGACCGCCTATGGCGAGGGCGACCCCGACTTCTCGGGGCTCTTCCTGACCGGCTGGGCCCGGGCCCGGCACGACAAGCAGTTCCGGCTGACCCTGGCCTGGCAGCGCGAGCACATCCGGCTCTCCCTCGAGGACATCCTGGCCGAGGGCGTGAGGTCCGGCGGCTTCCGGCGAGACCTGGACCCCGGCGCGGTGGCCGCGATCATCGTGGGAGCCGCCGAGGGCTGCCTGCTGCAGGCCGCGACCGAGGGCGGCGCGGTCCCGGCCGATCGCCTGGTGAGTGCCTTGCTGGCCCTCGCGATCACCGGGGCTTGAGCTCGATCCGGTAGCCGTCCGGATCCTGCACGTAGAGCGAGGGCCCGCTCCCGAAGGCACCGCGCCGCTCCACCACGTCGCCGTCGACCGTCACGCCGCGGGCGCGCAGGCCGTCCCGGACCGCGGCCAGGTCGCCGCAGCGGATCGACAGGCAGAAGTGGTCCAGCCCGCCCCCCTCGGCCCGCTCGCCGGGCAACAGGTCGATGAGCTGCTCGCCGAAGCGCAGCTGCACCAGCGCGATGCGCTCGTTCACGTGGTCGAGCGTGCAACCCAGGACGTCGATGTAGAAGCGCTGCGACGCCGCCTGGTCGCGCACGCGCAGCACCAGGTGATCGAGCCCGAGCGGCTCGAATCCCCGGCTCATCGCCGCCACCCCACCGCGATCAGGCCCAGCACCCCGGCGAGCATGCTCGCCCCGTTGAGGACGCTCGACAGGCGGTGCAGCCGCGAGAAGGCGAGGGCCTCGGGGGAGACCGTGCCCGGCGCGGGCGCGGCCAGGCGCAGCGCCTCGCGGGCCGCGTGGGCCGCGGGCAGCACGACCAGCCACGCGTAGAGCGTACTCGCGAGCATCACCAGGACCAGCGCCAGCGCCACCCAGGTCGGATGCCCGCGCCCGAGGAGGATCCGGGCCAGCAGGGCGACGAGGGCGAGCGCGCCGAGCGCGGCGCCGACCGCGTAGTAGCGGGGGAAGACCGCGCTCACGAAGCGGCCCGCCGCTTCGCGGTCGAGCGTGGTGAAGGCGGCCGGCGCGACCACCGCCGCGAAGAAGCCCATCACGGAGAGCCAGCCCACGATCGCGCCCGCGGCCAGGAGCCTCATCGCGCCCTACCATACCGGTGGGGCGCCGGCACCGCAAGGCGCGGGCGCGCGCCGCGGTTGACAGCCCGGGCGCCGCGCCTCTAGCATCGGGCGCGATGCGCCTCCTCGCCGCGATGATCGTGGTCGTCGGCACGTCCGTCGCGGCGTGGGCCCAGTCTCCCCTGGCCGCCGAGGTGCGCGCGCTCGCCTCCCACTACCACGAGGATCCGGCGCGGATCGACACGCTGCGCGCCGCCATGACCCGCGCGGCGGAGAGCGACCCGCAGGTTGAGAACCTGCTGGCGCTCGCCCAGATCGCGTTCCTCGCGGGCGACATCCGCGCGACGACCACGGAGGACAAGCTCGCCGCGTACGAGCAGGGCCGGCAGGCCGCCCGCCGCGCCGCGGAGGCGGCGCCCCGCAACGCGCGCGCCCACTTCTGGTACGCCACCAACGCGGGACGCTGGGGCCAGACCAAGGGAGTGCTCCGCTCGCTGTTCCTGCTCCCGGAGGTCAAGCGGGGCATGGAGACCGCGCTCGAGCTCGACCCGCGCTTCCCGCCCGCCTACGTGCTGGCCGGCACCGTCTACTACGAAATCCCCGGGCTCTTCGGCGGCGACCTCGAGAAGTCCGAGACGCTCTTCCGGCGTGGCCTCGAGATGGACCCGCGCTTCACCGGCCTGCGCCTGGGCCTCGCCCACACCCTGATAAAGCGCGGGCGGATCGCGGAGGCCCGGCGCGAGCTCGAGACCGTGCTCGGGGAGAAGGCCCCGGCCAACGTGGCGGACTGGACCCTGAAGGACGCGCCCCAGGCCCGCGCCCTGCTCGCGTCGCTCGAGGGCCGCTCGTGAGGATCGGAGACACGATCCGCCGCCTGCGCCGCGAGGCCCCGTCCTGGCGGGTGACCGCGCTCGCCCAGGTGGCCGAGCAGTGGCACGACCCGTTCCGCGTCCTGATCGCGTGCCTGCTGTCGCTCCGCACCAAGGACGAGACCACCGGGCCGGCTTCCGCGCGGCTGTTCGCGCTCGCCGACACCCCCGAGCGTCTGCGCCGGCTCCACCCCCGGACCATCGAGCGCGCGATCTACCCGGTGGGCTTCTACCGCACCAAGGCGCGGGTGCTGCGCGAGGTCAGCCGGGACCTGATCGAGCGCTTCGGGGGCGTGGTGCCGGACGAGATCGACACCCTGCTCACCCTGAAGGGCGTGGGGCGCAAGACCGCCAACCTGGTGGTGACCCAGGGGTTCAACAAGCCCGGCATCTGCGTGGACGTGCACGTGCACCGGATCTCGAACCGCTGGGGCTACGTCACCACGCGCACCCCGGAGGAGACCGAGGCCGCGCTCCGCCGCCGCCTGCCGCGCCGCTACTGGATCGGCTACAACGACCTGCTGGTGTCGTTCGGGCAGAACGTCTGCCTGCCGGTGTCGCCGCACTGCTCCCGCTGCCCGATCCGCGCGAGATGCCCGCGCCGCGGCGTGCGCCGCTCGCGCTAGGCGCGGGAGCGCCGGCGGAGGCCGCGCAGGAGGGCGAGGGCGTCCCGGTCGGCGCGCGGCTCCGGGTCCTTCGGGGTCTCGAGCGCCATCGGGACCCGGGCGAAGCGCCGGTCGTTCAGCAGCCAGCGGAACGGCTCGACGCCCAGGTGGCCGCGCCCGATCTTCTCGTGGCGGTCGAGGCCGGAGCCCAGCGGCTGCTTGGCGTCGTTGAGGTGGAAGGCGAGCACGCGCCCGGCGCCGAGCCGGCGCACGCACTCCGCCATGGTCGCCCGGTAGCCGGCGCGCGACCGGATGTCGTAGCCGGCCGCGAAGAGATGGCAGGTATCGAGGCAGACCCCCACCCGGTCCGGCTCCCGCACCGCGCCGATCACCCGCTCCAGCTCCTCGAGACTCCGGCCGATGCTCGCGCCGCCACCCGCGGTGTTCTCGAGCACGATCCGGACCCGCTGGCCGCGCGTGCGCTCGTGGAGCAGGTCGATGGCCCGGGCCACGCGGCGGATGCCCTCCGCGAGCCCCGCCTCCCGGTGCGAGCCGGGGTGGATCACCACGAAGGGCAGGCCGAGCGCCTCGGCCCGCTCGAGCTCGTCGTGGAACACGTCCACCGCCCGGCGCCACTCGGCGTCGACCGGGGTCGCGAGGTTGATCAGGTAGTTCGCGTGGGCGAAGACGATCCGGATGCCGCTCGCCCGCCAGGCGGCACGGAACTCGCGCACCTCGCTGTCGGCGTACGGGCGCGCCGTCCACTGGCGCTGGTTCTTGAGGAAGATCTGGACGACCGAGCAGCCCACCTCGAGCCCTCGGTCCAGCGCGCGGGCCAGCCCGCCCGCGATGGACATGTGGGCGCCCAGCCAGTCACGCGTCGAGCTGCCGGGCGACCTCACGGAGCTCGCGCTCGAGCCGGCGCAGCCGGCCGCTCAGGGCCGGCCCCCGGCGCCGCCGCCGGAGCAGCCCGCCCTCGATCAACGCGAGGAACGCGGTCGAGATCTCCTCGGCGCCCCAGCGACCCGCGGGGTTGTACCACTTGTGCACCCAGTTGACCATGCCGAGCACCGCGAAGACCACCAGCCGCGGCGGCACGTCGCGGAACACCCCGCTCCGGATCCCCTCGGCCACGATCCGCTCGACCCCCTTGTCGTAGCGATCCTTCTGCGCGGCGAGGGAGCGGGCGAAGCGGGCGGGCAGGTTGGCCTCCTCGCCGAAGAACACGGTCAGGAACGAGCGGTTGGCGATGACGAAGCGCACGTGCTGCCGGACCATCCGCCGCAGCTTCTCCTCGGGGCCCAGCCGGGCGCCCAGGACCAGGGCCAGGTCCCGGGTGAAGGCCTCGATGGTCTCGCGGGAGATGGCGGCGAGCATCTCCTCCTTGGCCCGGAAGTGGGTGTAGAGCGAGGCCTTGGACATGCCGAGCCGCGCCGCGATGTGATCCACGGTGGAGGCCTGGTAGCCGCGCTCCCGGAAGAGGTCCGCGGCGGCCCGCAGGATCTGGGCCCGCGCAGTCTTGCGCCTGGCGTTCATCCCCGGCCAGTCTACTTGACGGTCCCTTCCCGCCCGTGGTAAAAACCAGAGAGTTCAAAAGTCATACTCTCCGGTTTTCAGCACCCAGGAGGCCCTCATGGAGCGGCGCGTTATCCCCGGCACGATCGATACCGTGTTCGAGTTCGACTACTCGGTGCAGGCCGAGGACATGCGCAGCCTCTACGAGAAGGCCAAGCGGGATCAGTGGAACGCGAGCCGGGACATCGCATGGGAAACTCCCGAGCCTTCCGACGGCCGGGTGCTCTCCGACGAGCTGGTGGACATCTACGGCAGCAAGATCTGGTCGAGCCTCTCCGAGAAGGACCAGGTCGAGCTGAACCGCCGCATCGCGGCGTGGCGGCTCTCGGTCCTGGTCTACGGCGAGCAGGGGGCGATGCTGGCCTGCAGCCAGATGGTCAACATCGTCACCGGCACCGACCAGAAGTTCTTCCAGGCCACCCAGGTCATGGACGAGGCCCGGCACAACGAGGTGCTGGAGCGCTACATCCAGACCCGCCTCGGGGGCCTGCACTACCCGATGCCCGACAACGAGCGCGTGCTGTTCGACACGATCCTCACCGACTCGCGGTGGTACATCAAGACCATCGCGCTCCAGCTGGTGGCCGAGACCTTCGCAGTGGCGATCTTCAAGATGATGCAGGAAGCCGCCGCCGATCCGCTCCTCCGCCAGGTGTGCGCCCGCATCCTGCAGGACGAGTCGCGCCACATGGGCTTCGGCATGCTGGCCCTCCCCGACATCGTCAAGGAGGCGAGCGACGCGGAGCGCCGGGAGATGGAGGACTTCACCTGCGTCGCGCTCGAGAAGGTGCTGACCGGCTTCTTTCCCCTCGAGGCCTACCGCGACGTGGGCTTCACCGCGGCCCAGATCGAGGAGGCCAAGACCTATCGCCGCGACGTGGCGGCCCGCAACGACTACGCGATCTACCGGAAGTACTTCAAGCGGGACATGCACACCTCGATGGTGAACAACCTCTCCCGCATCGGGCTCCTCACCGAGCGGGTGCGGCCACGCCTGGCCGCCCTCGGCATCGAGCTGCCCGCCGCCGCGGCCTAGCCGCCGCCGAACCGCTCGCGCAGGCGACGATCCCGGTAGTCGAAGAGGCCGCGCAGCCGACGGCCTCCGCCCAGGGCGTGGACCAGACGCCCGAGCGCGCCGGCGGGAAACCGGTAGGTCACGCGGTCCTCCACCCAGGTGCCGGGCGCCCCGCCCGGCTGGTTACGAGGGCCTTCGACGAAGCGATGCCGGTGCTCCCAGCGCGCGAACGGCCCGCGGAGCTGCACGTCGACGAAACGGTACGGCGGGTCGAACTCCCGGATCATCACCCGCCAGGCGATCGGCAGCCACCGTACGCGGAAGTCGAGCACCGCCCCCGCGGCGAGGCGTGGAGGCGGGGGCGCGAGCCAGCGCGGGCGCGCCCAGGCAGGCTGGATGACCGGGAGGTTGCGCGCGTCCGCGAAGAAGTCGAACACCTCGGGGCGCGGCCGCGGCAGCCACACGCGACGCTCCAGGATATGGTCCGGCATGACGCCGCGCTATCATAGGCGGGTGCCCGGCGCCGGTCAAACGCGAGCGTATCTCGCACTCACGCTGATCTCGGCGCTCTGGGGCTCCTACCCCGCGTTCGCCAAGCTGGCCCTCGCCCACTTCCCGCCCTACCTGCTGGTCTCGCTCCGCTGCACGCTCGCGTCCGCGTTCCTCACCGTGCTCCTGTTTCGCCGCGGCTGGGAGGAGTTCCGCGAGCTGCGCTGGGCCGACCTGCGCACCTTCGCGTTCCTCGGCTTCACCGGACTCTTCGTCTCCACCGGCGGCACCTACCTCGGCATCGCACTCAGCACCGCGGCCAACGCCGCCATCCTCCAGGCCGCGACGCCGGTGCTGGTGGCCCTCGGCGCGCGGTTCTACCTGAAGGAGCGTCTCCGCCGGCGCCAGTGGGCGGGAGTAGCGGCCTCGCTGGCCGGGGTGCTGCTGGTCATCACGCGCGGGAGCTGGCGGGCGATCGCCCACCTCGAGCTCATGCCCGGCGACTTCATCCTGCTGGTCTCGCAGGCCGGCTGGAGCGCGTACACCATCTACGGCAAGCAGGTGCTCGCGGTGCACTCGCCCGCGGTGGCCACCACCGCGTCCTACATCCTGGGCTCGGCGATGCTGCTGCCGATGATGCTGGTGGCGGCCCCGTTCTTCCCGCGCCCCGATCTCACCTCGCAGACCGCGTGGCTGGTCGTCCTCTACCAGGCCTTCCTGGGCGCGGTCGCCCACGTGTGGTGGTACGAGGGCGTGAAGACGGTGGGCCCCAGCCGGGCCGCGATCTTCATGAACCTGCAGCCGATCGTGGGCGTGTTGCTGGCCTGGGTGATGCTGCGAGAGGCCATCGAGTGGCCGGAGGTGGCCGGCGGCGCGCTGGTGCTACTGGGCGTGGCCTTCACCACCCAGGCGCCGCTGACGCCGCCGGCCCCGCCGGCCGAGGCTAGGTCAGCTTCTTGACCTCGGCGAGGATCTTCTCGGGATCGGGCAGCTCCCCCTTGCCGTAGCGCTCCGTGAAGCGGATCACTCCCTGCTTGTCGATCACGAAGGTGGCCCGCAGGTTGGCGTTCCAGTCCGGCCAGTAGACCCCGTAGGCCTTCACCGCGGAGCGCTGCATGTCGGAGAGCAGCGGGTAGTTCGAGATGCCCACCGACTTCGCCCAGTTCTCGTGGCTGAACGGGCTGTCCGTGCTGATACCCATGACCTGGGTATTCGCCGCCTCGAAATCGCGGATGCGACGATCGAAGGCGGGCATGCAGGTGGATCAGCCCGGCGTCCAGTCGAGCGGATAGAAGAGCAGCACCACGTTCTTGCCCCGGTAGGTCTTGAGGCTCACGTCCTTGAGCCCGATCGTCTTCAGCGTGAAGTCCGGGGCGGGATCGCCCACCCCGGGTGCCTTGCCCTCGCTCATTGCGCTCATCCCTCTCTCACCCGCCCGAACCGCGGGCGGAAGTCGGTCGCCGCGCGCGCGCCGTCCGCGCCCGGGCCTGCGCCCGCGCCACGTGCCCGCGACGGTCGCACCGGCATGGGCGGCTTGCGCCGGCCCGTCCACAGCTCGCGGCGTCGCGCCTCCAGTGGCGCGTCACGCTCCCCCAGGAACCCGGCTGCGGTGACCACGCGCCCGGTCTCCCACAGGCGCCGGAAGCGCTCCGGGTACGCCGCGTCCCGCAGCGCGTGATGATCGAGGATCACCCGGCAGCCGGTCTGATCGATGATCCGCAGCAGGTGCTCGATGCCCCGGTCCACCAGCTCGGAGCCGAGCTGCGACTCGAGATAGGCGGGCGGGCCCGACAGGTAGAGCAGCGTGGGGCGCTGGCGCGCCAGGTACGCCGCGGCCACCGCCGACAGCGGGCCCTGCACGTCGGAGGCGTGGACGAAGCGGGTGCCTTCACGGCGGTCTTCCACCGTCAGGGCCACCACGTAGCCGAGCGAGGTCCCGTCGGGGCCGTGGCTGAGCGGCGGCGAGGCCTGGAGCACCGCGTCCATCGTCTCCAGCCGTCGGCCCTCCGCGGACGCCGGGGGACAGGAAGTGGCGAGCGCGCTCCACAGCCGCTCCGCGCGCTGGGCCTGCCGGCCGGTGATGTGGCGCTTCGGGTCCTTGGCCCAGAGGTGCCGGCCCGCGTAGAGCCCCAGGTCGTGACGGAAGTGATCCTCGTGGTAGTGGCTGACGAAGATCAGGGAGGCCCGCGCCGCGTAGCCCGAGATGCGATCGTTCGCGCGACGCAGCGCCTCCCACTCCTCCTCGACGGGCGCCAGGTTGAAGCGGCTGGGGGCCAGCATCGCGCCCGGATCGATGAGCACACGCGTCTGCCCGCACTCGACGTAGGTGGCCACCGAGCGCACCCCCAGCGACTCGGCGGCGAGCGGGGTGACGATCATCAAGCCCCCTCACCCTGCCCTCTCCCCAGGGGGGAGAGGGGGAATGCTAGATGCACCGGCCGCCGTCGACCGGGAACACGCTGCCGGTGATCATCGCAGCGTCGTCGGAGGCCAGGAAGAGCGCGGCGTTCGCGAGATCCTCCGGCCGGTTGAGCCGCCCGAGCGGCACCGTCCCGCGGTAGCGGGTCATGCCCTCCTCGTCCACCTGCTTCTTGCCCATGAAGGTCGCGAGCATGGGCGTCTCGGTGGCCACCGGGGCGATCGCGACCACGCGCGCCCCGAAGGCGGCGAACTCGAGCGCGAGGCTCGCGGCCATGGTGTGCACCGCGCCCTTGGAGGCCGAGTAGCACTGCACGCCGGGGCGCGGGCGGACGCCCGAGGTCGAGCCGGTGATCAACAGCACGCCGCCTTTCTGCTTCTTGAAGACCGGCATCACGTGCTTGGCGGCGAGGAACACGCCCTTCACGTTCACCGCCATGATCTGGTCGAACACCGCCTCGTCCACGCTCTCGACCGGCGTCGGGAACTGCGGCACCCCCGCGTTGGCGTAGAAGACGTCGAGGCGGCCCCAGCGGACCACCGCCTGCTGGATCGCGGCCTGGTTGTCCGCCGACTTCGAGACGTCGGCCCGGATGGCGAGCGCCTGGCCCCCGCTCCGCTCGATCTGCTCGGCGGTGGTCTTGGCCGCGTCTTCTCGGACGTCCACCACCGCGACCTTCGCGCCCTCGCGGGCGAACAGTACCGCGGTCGCCTGCCCGATGCCGGAGCCCGCCCCGGTGATCAGGGCTACCTTGTCCTTGAGTCTCATGGTCGCGCTCCTTTCAAAGGGCTCCCCGATTCCTTGATGTCGACGACTGTCCCGCCGGTCGCGCGCACCAGCTCCGGCGGCGCGATGGGAAACACGCACTCGGGCAGGCCCGCCGCCGCGTAGACCAGATCGTAGCCGAGCAGATCGCGGTCCACGTAGACCGCGAGCGGGCTCGCGAGGCCGATCGGCGGTACCCCGCCGATGGTGTAGCCGGTGGCCTCCTTCACGGTAGCCGGGTCGGCGCGGCGGATCCGCCCGCCCGCCAGCTCGCCCAGTCGCCGCTCGTCCACTCGGTTGGCGCCCGAGGCCACCACCAGGAGCGGCCGCCCGTCCGCGGTGAAGACGAGCGACTTCACGATCTGCCCCACCGTCACCCCGAGCGCGTCCGCGGCCTGCTGCGAGGTGCGCGCGTGGACCGCGAGCTCGATCACCCGCCGCTCGAGCCCGTGCGCGCTGATGGCGGCCTGTACCTTCTCGACCGCGGGCTTCACGGCCCTACAGCACCAGCTCCGCCATCAGCTCGAGCGCCTCCGGCTGCACCGCGCCGCAGATCAGCGTGGTGATGCCGGAGCTCTTCCAGCGCGGCAGGCGCTCGCGAATGCGCTCCTTCGGCCCGCACAGCGCGACCTCGTCCACGAGGGCGTCGGGCACCGCGGCGGCCGCCTCGTCCTTCTTGCCGCCGAGGTAGAGATCCTGGATACGCTTGGCGTCGGCCTCGTAGCCGTAGCGGCTGACCAGCTCGTTGTAGAAGTTCTTGCCGCGGGCCCCCATGCCGCCCACGTACAGGGCGAGCCGGGGCTTGACCATGGCCCGGCACGCGGCCGCGTCCGGCCCCAGCACGATCGGAACGGTGGGGGCCACGTCGAAGCGGGCCAGCGACTTGCCGCCACCCGCCGCCTTGAAGCCGGCCTCGAGACTCGGGGCGAACACGCTCATGCGCTCGGGCGAGAAGAACACCGGCAGGAGCCCGTCCGCGATCTCGGCCGCGAGGGCCACGTTCCGGGGGCCGATCGCGGCCAGGTAGATCGGGATGTCGGCCCGGCCGTGCAGGATCGACTTCAGCGGCTTGCCGAGCCCGGTCGCATCCGGCCCCGCGTACGGGATCTGGTAGTACTCGCCCTTGTGCTCGACCGGCCGCTCCCGCTTCCAGACCATGCGTACGATCTCGACGTACTCGCGGGTCTTGGCGAGCGGCTTGCCGAAGGCGACCCCGTGCCAGCCCTCCACCACCTGTGGGCCTGAGACACCGAGGCCCAGGATGAAGCGACCCCCGGAGAGCTGGTCGATCGTGAGCGCGGTGGTCGCGGTCAACGTGGGGGTGCGGGCCGGGATCTGCATAATCGCGGTGCCGACCCGGATCCGCTCCGTGCGGGCCGCGATCCAGCAGAGGGGCGAGACCGCATCGGAGCCGTAGGCCTCCGCCGACCACACCGAGTGGAAGCCGAGCCGCTCCGCGTGCTGGACCAAGGACAGGTCGACGCCGAGCTGGGAGCGCGAGTAGCCGATGTTCAGTCCGAGTCGCATGTGTCCTCCGATCAGTGTCCCGGGCTCAGAGCCGCTCGAGGGCGGCGATCGCGAGCGGACGCCCGCGCCGCGCGCCGGTCCACCGGTGCTCCCGGAGCCGGATCCGGCCCCGCCGGACCACGACGCCCTCCTGCTCGAGCAGTACCCGCTGCGTCAGCATGCCGCCCACGTTGGCCCGCCGGCTGATGCCGCCCTGCGCGTTCACCACCCGGTGCCACGGCACGTGTGCCGGCACGTGCTTCATCGCCCGACCCACCGCGCGGGCCGAGCGCGGGTAGCCGAGCAGCGCCGCGATCTGGCCGTAGGTCGCCACCCGCCCCCTCGGGATTCGCGCGACCAGCCGGTAGACCGCCGCGTCGAAGTGCTTCATGTCCGCTCCAGGCCGAACTGCAGCTCGTACAGTCGTGAGTACAGCCCTCCGAGGGCGAGAAGCTCCGCGTGCCGACCCGCCTCGCGGATCTGCCCGCGGTGCAGCACGAGGATCCGGTCCGCGCGCTGGATCGTCGACAGCCGGTGGGCGATGACGAGGCTCGTCCGTCCCTCCACCAGGCGCGCGATCCCGACGCGCACCAGGGCTTCCGATTCCGGATCGATGCTCGAGGTCGCCTCGTCCAGGGCGAGAACGCGAGGATTATAGATGATGGCGCGGGCGATGGCCAGCAGCTGGCGCTGGCCCTGCGAGAGGTTGACGCCGCGCTCGCGCAGCTCCTCGCCGAGGCCGCGCGGCAGCGTCGCCACGAAGCGGTCCGCGCTCGCCGCGGCCAGCGCCCGCTCCACCGTGGCCCGATCGACCGCGCCGTCGCCGGCCAGGCGCAGGTTGTTCTCCACCGTGCCCGAGAACAGGAACACCTCCTGCGGGATCAGCCCGACGTGGCGCCGCAGCGTGCGCAAATCCCACTCCCGCACGTCCACCCCGTCGACCAGCACCTGGCCCTGCGTGACGTCGTAGGCTCGGGTCATCAGGCGGGCGATGGTCGTCTTGCCCTCGCCGGTCGGGCCCACCAGGGCCACCTGCTCACCGGGCGCCAGATGGAAGGAGCAGTCGCGCAGCACCCACTGCTCGCCCTCGTACGCGAACCACACGTTGCGGAACTCGACCGCCGGCGCCGCCGTCCCTTCCAGCGCTCCGGCCCGCCCGGTGGTGGCGGCTCGGCTCTCCGAACCGCGCCCCGGCGGGCTCGTGATCGTCGGCTGGGTGTCGAGCAGGCCGAAGACCCGCTCGGCCGAGACCATGGCCGCCTGCATGACGGTGTACTTGGCCCCCAGGTCACGGATCGGGAGGAAGAACCGCCCGGTGTACTCGAGGAACGCGACGAGGCCGCCGAAGGTCAGCGCCCCGGTCACCACCTGCCCGCCGCCGTACCAGAGGAGGAGGGCCACCGCGGCCGCGCCCAGCGCCTCGACGGTGGCATAGAGCGAGGCGTCGTAGAAGGTGGAGCGGAACTGCCCGCGGCGCAGCGCGCCCGACAGCTCGCCGAACATCTGCCGCTCGCGCGCCTCGCGGGCGAAGAGCTGGATCACGCTCATGCCCTGGAGCGACTCCTGCAGGAACGCGTTCATGCGGGCGAGACGGGTGCGCACCACCCGGTAGCTGTCGCGGGCCCGCAGCCGGAAGTAGCCGGCCGCGAGCACGAGCAGCGGGACCAGCGCGAAGGTGACGAGGGCGAGCTTCCAGTTCATCCCGAGCATGATGGCGACCACCCCGGTGAGCGTGACCACGTCGCCCAGGAGCGAGACGAGCCCACTCGTGAACAGCTCCTGGATCGCCTCGCCGTCGTTGAGCAGCCGGGTCATCAGCCGCCCGACCGGGCTCCGGTCGTAGAAGCGCGCGTCCTGCCGCTGGAGGTGCGCGAAGACGGCCGCGCGCAGGTCGTGGATGACCCGCTGACCGGTGAGCTGGGTGAGGTAGGTCTGGGTGGCCCGCAGGACGTAGAGGCCGACGAGCAGGAGCATGAAGAGCAGGGCCACGCGACCCAGCCCCGGTCAGTCGCGCCGGAGGATGTGCTCGTCGATCGCGATCTTGACCAGGTAGGGCTGGGCCAGCTCGAGCAGGGCCACCGCCGGGAACAGGGTGCAGGTGACCAGCACCAGCCGGGCGTGCGGGCGCGTGAAGGACCAGACGCGGCGCATGAGGCGCGCGTCGTAGGCCCGGCCGAGGATCTCGTCGTCCGGCTCGGCGTCACGCATTGGCGAGCTCGTCCTCCAGCTGCTGCACGCGCCAGAGACGCGCGTAGAGCCCGCCCGCGGCCAGCAGCTCGGGGTGGCGCCCCTGCTCCACCACGCGGCCCTCGTCGAGCACCACGATCCGGTCGGCCTCCGCGGCCGCCTTGAGCCGGTGGGTCATGAGGAGCGTGGTGCGGCCGCTCGCCGCCGCGCGGAGCGAGCGGGTGATCTCCCACTCCTTGGCCGCGTCCACCGAGGCGAGCACGTCGTCCAGCACCAGGAACGGAGGATCCGCCACCAGCGCGCGCGCCAGCGCCACCCGCTGGCGCTGGCCACCCGAGAGGGTGAGGCCGCGCTCGCCCACCACCGTGTCCCAGCCGGCCGGTAGCGCGCCCAGGTCGTCGGCCAGGCCCGCGGTGCGGGCCACCTCCTCGAGCCGCTCGGGGCCCGCGTGCTCGTCGGCCAGGCGCACGTTGTCGCGCAGCGGGCGCGAGAACAGGAAGGACTCCTGCGGCACGTAGCCCACCGAGCGGCGCAGCGGACCGAGCGGCAGGTCCAGCACGTCGCGCCCGCCGACCCACACCGTGCCGCGGGGCGGCTCGTAGAGCCGGCAGAGCAGCGTGCCGAGCGTCGACTTGCCGCTCCCGGTGGGCCCGACCACCGCCACCACCGAGCCCGCCGGCACCACGAACGAGACGTCCCGCAGCACGAGACCCCGGTCGTCGTACGCGAAGGTGAGGCCGCGGAACTCGAGCGGCCCGTTGGGCAAGAGCTCGGGCTGCGGACCACCCGGCGGGAGCTCGGGCTCAGTCTTGCCGGGCAGGAAGCTTGGCGGCTTATCTGACCCGTCTTTCTTCATCTGCGGGGGCCCAGAAATGGCCCCCGCACTCCCCCAATCGGCGGACAACCCGTCCGCGTCAGATAAACCACCCAAGCTCTCATGCGGGCGCGAATCCAGAATCTCCGTCACCCGCTGCATCGCCGCCAGCCCCCGCTGGATGCTGGCGAGCGTCCAGCCCAGCGCGACGGTGGGCCACGCGAGCTGGGCCAGGTAGCCGTTGAACGCGACGAACGAGCCCAGGGAGATACGCCCGTCCACCACCGCCTTGCCGCCCAGCCAGAGCACGATCAGGGCGCCCACGCCCGAGACCAGGCCCATCAGCGGCCACGACACCGACTGGGTGCGGGCCAGGGCGAGGTTGCGCGTCCGGTACTCCGCGTTGAGCCGGGCGAACTCGGCGATCTCCCGCTCCTCCATGGTGTAGGCGCGCACCACCGCCATGCCGGTGAGGTTCTCCTGGGCCTTGGCCGACAGCGCGCCGAGCTGCTCCTGCACCGCGGTGGAGCGCGCCTCCACGTCGTGATTGAAGCGCTTGGCGATCACCACCAGGCCCGGAAACGGCGCCATCGCGAACAGGGTCAGCCACGGGTCGATCGCCCACATGGCGCCGAGGGTGCCCGCGAACGCGAAGAGGGTGCCGATCAGCATCACGCCGCCGAAGCCGGCGAGCGCGCGCAGGGCCGAGATGTCGTTCGACGCGCGCGACATCAGGTCGCCGGTGCGGTGGGCGTGGTAGAAGGCGGGCGGCAGCGTCAGCAGGCGCGCGTAGAGCGCGGTGCGGAGGTCGTGCTCCACCCACTGCCCCGCGCCCAGGATCGCGAAGCGCGAGCCGAGCCGGGCCACGCCGTGACCCGCCGCGAGGGCCAGGATGAGGAGCACGAAGGGGGCCAGGTGCGCGGCGGCGCCATCGCGCTCGAGGGTGTCCACCGCGCGCTTCACCGTCCACGGGATGCCGACCGACATCAGCGTCGCGAGGAGCAGGCACGCGGCCCCGCCCAGGTAGCGCAGGCGGTAGCGAAGCAGATACGGCAGGAGGCGTCTGAACGAAGACACGAGCCAGTATAGACCAGCGGCCGGCGCGCCGCGCCGGCCGAGGACGGCGCTAGCTGGCCGGAATGGACGGCGCGCCGTCGCGGTACGGACGGAGCGCGGCGTAGATCGCGAAGACGGTGGGCGTGGCCACCCCGTGGCGCTCGGCGAGCCGCAGCACGTGGCCGTGGAGGGCCTCGAGCTCGAGCCGCTTGCCGTGGGTCAGGTCGTGGTGCAGCGAGGAGGAGGCGTTCGGGGCCACCGTGTCGAGCAGCTTCAGGCCCTGCGCGAGCAGCCCGTCGTCCACCGGGGCGCCGGCGGCGCGCGCGACCGCGACGATCTCGGCCCCGATCCGTCGGTAGAGCTCGCGCAGCTCGGGCACCGCTCGCACCACCCCGGCCGGGCAGCGGGTAATGGCGGTCACGCCCGCGTGGGTGGTGAGGAAGACGTACTTGTCCCAGAGGGCGCGCTCGACGTCCGGCACCAGCTCGGTGGGGATCTCCGCCTTGCGGCACGCGGCCAGGAACGCGCGCGCGCGATCCGTCTCGCGCCCGTCCATCTCGCCGAAGGTCATGTGCCCGCCGAAGGTGTGCCGGATGATCCCGGGGGCCTCGATGGTCGCGAAGACCCGCACCGCGCCACCCAGGACGTGGCCGGGTCCCAGCACCCGCGCCAGCGTCGCCTCGTTGTCGACCCCGTTCTGGATGGAGAGCACGCCGGTGTGCGGCCCGATCACCGGCCGGATCAGCGCGGCGGCCTCCTCGGTGTCGAACGACTTCACGCAGAAGAGCACGAGGTCGGGGGGTGGCAGACCGTCGAGGCGCTCCACCGCGGGGGCCCGCACCACCCACTCCCCTTCGCTGGCGGAGCGGATCCGCAGTCCGGTCGCCGTGATGGCGGCCAGGTGCGCGCCGCGGGCCACGAACGTCACGTCCTCGCCTGCGCGCGCGAGCTTCGCGCCGAAGTACCCGCCGGTCCCGCCCGATCCCATCACCACGATGCGCATGCGCGCCATGCTGCGAGAGGCGCGGCGGGTTGTCAAGCGGCGGCGTGGTATCCTCGAGGTCCGTGAGCGATGCCTTTCGCGAGGTGGCGGTCGACGCGGCATTGCGGGCCGGCGCCTTCCTCCGCTCCCGGTTCGGGAGCCGTCCCGCCGTCGCCTACAAGGGCAGCCCGACCAACCTGGTCACCGAGATGGACCGGGGCGCGGAGGCGATCATCGTGGCGGCCATCCGCGCGCGCTTCCCCGGCCACGCCATCCTGGCCGAGGAGAGCGGCGCGCTCGCCGGCTCGCCGGGCCACCGCTGGATCGTGGACCCGCTCGACGGCACCACCAACTACGCGCACGGCCTGCCGATCTACGGCGTGTCCATCGGCCTCGAGATCGACGGCGCGCTCGCGGCGGGCGTCGTCTACGACCCGAGCCGCGAGGAGTGCTTCGTGGCCGAGCGCGGCCGCGGCGCCACCTGCAACGACGTGCCGATCCGGGTCTCCGCGACGCCCCGGATGGCCGAGAGCCTTCTCGGCACGAGCTATCCCAACGACATCCGCGGGGCGCCCCGCGACAACCTCGCCGAGCACGGCGCGCTGATGTTCCGCTGTCGCAGCGTGCGCTCCATCGGCTCCGCGGTGCTCGGCCTGGCCGCGGTGGCCGCGGGCCGGCTCGACGGCTACTGGGAGCAGCGTCTCGGCGCGTGGGACGTGGCGGCGGGCGCGCTCCTGATCCGCGAGGCGGGCGGCATCGTCACGTCCGTCCACGGCGGGCCGCTCGACCT
The DNA here is from genome assembly GCA_041497895.1 of Methylomirabilia bacterium. Classification (GTDB taxonomy): domain Bacteria; phylum Methylomirabilota; class Methylomirabilia; order Rokubacteriales; family CSP1-6; genus CAMLFJ01. The sequence goes on along the minus strand of JBGQHJ010000005.1, from coordinate 17,778 downwards.
GGGCGCCCCGTCCATCACCGCGTCGAACGGCACCATCCACTCCGAGATCATCGAAGCCCTCAAGGAGGTCGCGTCCCCCCGATGAGCGATGCCCAGACGTCCCGGCCGGTGCACGTTCGCACGATTCGCGTCGAGGTCGCGCCGGCCGGCCCGCACGAGCTCGACGTCACCGCGACCCTGGTCGACGAGCGGCCCGGTGACAACCCCGAGTGGTTCGGGGCCACCCCGCCGCCGGTGATCCACGACATGCGGCTCGGCCTCCGCGTTCGCCACCCGGACCTCGTGATCACCGCGGTGCGGAGCGAGATGGCGTCGCATCCCTACACCATCTGCCCGGAGGCGCTGCCGCCGCTCGGCCAGCTGGTCGGTCTCTCGATCGCGCGGGGATTCACCCGCGAGGTCAACGAGCGCTTCGGGCGGCAGCGCGGCTGCGCCCACTTCACCGCGCTGATCCACGCGATGGCCCCCGCGGTGCGACAGGGCGCCGGAGCGGCCTTCCCGGAGCCGCCGCGTCCGACCGCGACGGATCCGTGGTTCGTCAACACCTGCCAGGCCTGGCGCCAGGAGGGACCGCTGCACCGGCTGATCCGGGCCGGCGACGAGGCGGGCCTGCGCGCGCTCTCCGCCTTCCCGCCCGACCCGGACGAGGCGCGCTAGAGACCCCGCACCGGCCAGCGCCGGCCGCCCAGGACCAGGGCCGCCGGCCGCGCTCCGTCCCCGGGCTCGACGTGCTGCAGGAGCTGGTAGGTCGCGGCGCGGTCGAGGCGCCCGGTGAAGTGCCCGTCCTTCACGCGACAGTGCGGGATGCCCCGCTCGTCCACCACGAGCGTCTCGACCGCGAGCGGCTCGCGACCGAGATCGTTGCGGGTGGCCACCAGGCCGTCGCCCTGGCGCTCCACCCGCACGATCACGAACGGGGCGTCCTCCACCTCGACCGGCACGCGCACGGGCCCGATCTGGAGATAGTGGCCCCGATCGTCGACCTGCAGATTCTCGCGCAGGTTGGCCAGGATTCCGGCGTGGGTCACCTCCGTATCGTCGTGGAACCACGCGCCCTCGTGGTCGATGCGCAGGCGCGGCAGCGTCCAGGTCGACGGGTCGGGGACGGGCGGAGACGTCACGGGAAGCCGACCGCGCAGAAGGTCACCGCCCCCTCGGGATCGGGCCACTGGCGATACTGCAGCAGCCGGCCCGGCCCCGTCGGCAGGAGCCGGAGCAGCGAGTAGATCGGCGAGAGCCCGCAGATGCGGCGGGCGTCCTGGTCGGCCGCCACCTGGGCGAAGAAGCCGCGCGCGTCCCCGGCCACCACCGACTCGAGCATCGTCCGGTCCGCGCGCTCGACCGCGGCCAGCGACGCTTCCGTGTTTTGATCGGGATCACCGAATCGCGGGCCGACGTGCGCGAGGTCCACGCCGGCCACCAGGCACACGCGCCGGGTCGAGGCGGCGATCGTCTCGCGGAGCGCGTCGAGGAAGCGCGGCACGCGCCGGTCGCCCTCGGGCTCGGTGCCGGCCCACACCGCCTCGTGCAGGTACGAGGCGAGCACGGGTAGGATGGTGAACGCACGGCGCCCGGCCAGGAGGGACTGGAGCATCACCGCCTGGAACTCGATGGAATGCTCCGCACGATGCGCGGGCTCGGAGGCCAGGAGGTCCTGGCCCGCCCGCCGGCCGAGCGCGTCGTAGAAGTCGCGGTCCACCGCCACGGGTCCGAGCGGCGTGTCGTACGGCTTGAGCGTGACCGCAAACGGGTCGGCCATCCCGGCATGACAGGTGCCCAGGATGACGAACAGGTCCGCGTCGGACCGCTCGAGCACCTCCTGATAGGCCCATGCGTAAGTCGGCCCCCCGCGGTGGAAATCGATGTGGGGAGCGATCAGGGCCGAGAGGGTGCCCGGCCGTGGCCCCGGCGCGGCGGTGGGCGATCTCGGACCGTCGGCGTGAGCGAAGAAGCCGGCGATCTGGGCGCGCAGCGCGTCGGCGTCGCCGGCATAGGCGCCGCCCGCATGGGCGGCCGGGCGTACCGGGCTCCGCCGGAACGCGTCCTCGGTCGCCCGGCGGCGCGCCGCGAACCGCTCGCTCTCGAGGAAGCCCGCGTCGTCGAGCTGCTCGACCAGCGTGGCGATCTGCTCGACCGAGGGCGCCTCGCCGTGGCGGCGCCGCAGGACGTCGCGGATCTCCTCGATCGGGTGCTCGCCATCGAAGAGGGAGACCAGGTCGAGCAGCGGGCCGGGCAGCACCGCGATCTGGTCGGTGAAGCCGGCGGGATCCCGCAGCGCGATGCAGCGCTGCCCTTCGTGCTCGACCGGAAAGGCCTCGACCGCCCGCAGGCGTGGATTGCCGGCGCGGATCACTCGGCTTCGAGGTAGTTCAGAACTGACGCGACGTAAATCTTCGCGGCCTCCACGATCTGATCGGCCGCGACCCACTCGTCGACCTGGTGCGGGATCAAGCGGTCGCCGGGCCCACAGGTGACGATCGGGATGCCGAGCTGCATCCGGAGGATGGTGCCGTCGGTCGAGCCGGGGACCCCGCCGTACCGTGGCGCGCGACGGGCCGCCTGCTTCACGCCGCGGACCATCGCCTCGACCAGGGCCTCGGAGCGATCGACCTTCGTGGCGAGCCGGAAGGCGTTGACCGGCTCCCACTCCACCTTGATCCCGGGCTGGCCGGCCGCGGCCTCGCGGCAGATCGCCTCCAGCTCGGCGCGGATGCCGTCGTCGTCGATCCCGGGAGTCAGGCGGATGTCGAACGTGGTCTCGGCCACCGCTGGGATCACGTTGGATTGCGGGACGCCGATCCGGGGCGGCGGGCCCTGGATGATGGTCGGCGTGACCGTGGGCGGTCTCAGGTAGCGGCTCTTCTCGCAGGCCTTCCGCAGCCGCCGCTCGAGCCCGGGCGCGGCGGCGAGCAGGCGGCCGAGGCACGCGATGGGGTTGATGCCCGCCTCGGGCATGGCGCCGTGGGCCATCTTGCCGCGGACCCGGAAGCGCGCCCACACGACGCCGCGCTGCTCGAGGCAGAGCTCGTTGTCCTCCGGCTCGCAGATGATGGCGGCGTCCAGCTCGCGGCCGACCACGGTGGTGCAGAGGTGGCGGACCCCGATCATGCCGTCCTCCTCGTCGACCAGCGCCCCGACCACGAGCTTGCCCCGGAGCGCCACCCCGGCCCGCTTGAAGGCCGCCGCGGCCACCATGGCGGCGGCCAGGCCGCTCTTCATGTCGGCGGTGCCGCGCCCGTAGATGCGGCCGTCGACGAGATCGGCCCCGAACGGCGGGTGCGACCACTCCACCGGATCGCCCTCGGTCACCACATCGGTGTGGCCCTCGAGGAGCAGGCTCTTCTGCCCGGGCCGCTTCTCGCCGAGGGAGCCGATGACGTTGGGACGCCCGGGAGCGACCGGCTGGATCAGGACGTCGAAGCCCTCGCGGCGGAGCCACGCCTCCACGAAGGCCGCGACCCGGGCCTCGGTGGCCTCGGGGTCGCCGGGACGGTACACGCTGGGGATCCGGACGAGCGATCGGGTGAGCTCGATCACCTCGTCCGCGTCGATCTTGCGGAGGACCTGCGACAGCGGGGTCACAGCGGGAGCGGGCTATTCGAGCGGGAAGGAGAGGATGATCGCGTCGAGCCGGATGACGCGGTGCTCCTCGCCCGAGATGTAGAAGTAGTGGCCCTCCACCTCCTCGGGGTTCTCCTCGAAGGCGACCACCGAGCGCAGCGGCGGCATGTCGCGGAAGGCATTGGCCCCCTCGTCGAAGCCGTCGCCACGGCCCACCACCTCACCGTAGCGAATCGGCGAGCCCTTCGGACAATGCACCCGCACGTCCGCAGGGGGCTCGGCCATCAGCCGGACGAGGAGGTTGATGCCGTAGACCTGGAACTGAATGTCGGGCATGGGACCCTCTGATGGTGGATTTCCCCGATCATACCACAACCGCTGGTTCCCGAATCCGGGGGTCAGGGGGCGATGCCGGGCAGGGCCCCCTGCTCGCCGTGGCGCTCGATACCTTCGAGCTTGCCCTCGAGCCGGCCCAGGCCGGCCGCGGCGTCGTCGTACTTGTTGCGGGCGTTGGTGAGGTGCCGGCCCACCACGTCGAACGCTTCCCGGAACTTGTCGAGGTCCCCGCGCAGCCGGCCGAGCCGGGCCTGGATCTCCTGGGCGTCCCGCTCGATGCGGAGCCCACGCAGCCCCAGCACGATGACCCGCAGGTAGGCGTAGAACGTGTTGGGCGAGACCGGCACCACCCGGCGGGCCAGCGCGTAGGTGGCGGGCGAGTCCTCCTCGCTCTCGTCCCGGACGATGATCTCGTAGTAGATGTTCTCGGCCGGGATGTACATGAGGGCGAAGTCGAAGGTGCCCTCGTCCGGGAGGATGTACTTCTTGGCGATCTCGTCGACCCGGTTCTTGACGTCGCGCAGGAACGCGCGCCGCAGCGGGCCGCGCTTGTCCTCGTCGGTCTCCTCGAGCACGCGCCGGAAGTTCTCCAGGGGGAACTTCGCGTCGACCGGGACGATCCGCTCGCCGATGCGGATGGCCGCGTCGACCCGGTCGCCGGTGGCGAACGCGTGCTGGAGCGCGTACTGCTCCCGGGGGAGCATCTGGGCGAGGAGATTCTCGAGCAGGGTCTCCCCCACCCCACCGCGGATCTTGGGCGACTTGAGCAACTGCTCGAGGCCCGCGATGTCGCGCCCCACGTCGAAGACACGCTGGGTCACCTCGCCGAGCTTGCCGAGGCTGCCCTGCACCGCGCCGACCACCTGGCCCACGTGCTGGAGCTGCTGCTGGACGCCGCTGCCCACCTGTCCCATCTGCTGGGTCATGTGGCTGGCGAACTGGTGGAGCTCGTCCTTCACGGTGGCGAGCGTCTCGCTCCGCGCCTGGTGGGCCTCGGCCCGCGCGGTCTGGATGTCTCGCTGCAACAGCAGCAGTGCCTGATCCGGCTGCTGGCGGGCCGCCTCCAGCGCGCCGAGCCGCGCCACCGCGCGCCAGAGGGCCCACGCGGTGAGGCCGAGCAGCAGCCCGAGGGCGGCCACCACCACCCACGCCCAGACGGCGGTCACGGGCGCGCTCGCCGCCCACGCCAGTGGCGGCACACCGGCCGCAGCCGGCACGGGGCGCACACCACCGCGTCCCGCCGATCCAGGCACTGGCCGGACATCCGGGTGTGGCAGAGCGAGAAGTCGTACTTCACCGGATCGACCGGATCGAGCCGGCGCAGCCCGCTCGTGATCTCCTCGGACATCTTCCAGTTCCGGCTGCGGCGGCGGGTGAGGCCGAGCGAGCGGGCCATGTTCTCGATGTGGGTGTCCACCGGGATCAGGAGCGCCGACGGCGGGATATCGGTCCAGAGGCCGAAGTCCGGGGCCTCCCGGCGGACCATCCACCGGAGGAAGAGCAGCATCCGCTTGCACGCGCCGCCGGTCGAGGGGCGCGGGAACCAGTGCCGGTAGCCGTACGAGAGCCGGTTGCGCGGGAAGACCGCGGAGAGGTCCTGGGTCAGGAAGGCGTCGACGAAGCCCTCGAGCGCCGCGCCCACGTGGACGGCGCCGGAGGAGAAGCCGGCGCGGAAGCAGGCGCCGAGCGAGCCGTGGCGGATCAGGACCCGCTGGGTGGCGAGGCAGAAGGCGGCGAGATCGCGCGGCCGGTTGAACCGGTAGCGGAAGTCCGCGAAGCGCGCGGCGTGCTTGGCCGGGTCGAAGCCCAGCACGAAGCGCGCGGGCGAATCGCCCATGCGCGCGAGCGCCCAGTCGATCCACGGCGCGAAGAGATCCACGCGGCCGTAGGCCATGCACGAGGCCAGCAGCGCGACGACCTCGCGATCGGCCGGCTCGGGATAGCGGAGGGGGAAGCGGATCGCGTCCAGGTCGGCACGGGCGGCCCAGTCGAACTCGCGGTAGAGCCGCTCGAGCGGCTCCTGGAGCGGGGGCGTTGCGGTCATCTTCGCGGCTGATTCTAGCACGGTCCCTTGTCCCACCCCGGCGGGCGCTGCTATCATCGCCCCGCCGCGCGGGTGCGGCGGCGGCGGAAGGGGCCACTCGATGCTCAAGGTCGGGATCGTGGGGATGGGCGTGATCGGGCGGCGCGTCGCGGACGCGGTGACACGCGACATCGCCGGCACCACGCTGGTGGGCGTGAGCGTGCGCGAGCCGGCCACCGCGGCCGGCTATCCGGTGCTGCCGCTCGACGAGCTCATCGAGCGGGCCGACCTGATCGTCGAGGCGGCCACCCAGGCCGCGCTCCGCGAGTTCGGCCCCGCGGTGCTCTCGGCCGGCAAGCACCTGATGGTGCTCTCGGTCGGCGCGCTGGTGGGCGTGCTGGACGGCTGGGCCGCCCTGGCCGAGAAGCACGGCTGCCGCATCCTGGTGCCGTCGGGCGCGATCGCCGGCCTCGACGGGGTCAAGGGCGCGCGCGAGGGCGCGATCACCGGGGTGACCATGGAGACCCGCAAGCCGCCGCGCGGCCTCGCGGGCGCGCCCTACGTCCTGCAGCAGCACATCGATCTCGACCGCATCACCACCGAGACGCTCATCTTCGAGGGCCCGGCGACCGAGGCGGTGCGCGGCTTCCCGGCCAACGTCAACGTGGTGGCGGCGCTGTCGCTGGCCGGCATCGGCCCCGAGCGCACCCGGATCAAGATCTACGCGGTGCCGGACCAGGCCCGGAACCAGCACCGCATCACGGTGGAGGGGGAGTTCGGCACCCTCCGCATCGAGGTGGAGAACGTGCCCTCGGAGAACCCGCGGACCGGCCGTCTCTCGTACCTGTCCGCGATCGCGATGCTGCGCGAGCTCGGCTCCGCGGTCCGGGTCGGCAACTAGGCCCTCGGAGGAGGGGGCAACGCCATGCTCAAAGAGTTCAAGGAGTTCGCGATCAAGGGCAACATGGTCGACATGGCCGTCGGCATCATCATCGGCGCGGCCTTCGGCACGGTGGTCACCTCGCTGGTCAACGACGTCCTGATGCCCGTGATCTCGGGGATCATCGGCACGCCCGACTTCAGCAATCTCTTCGTGGTCCTGCGCAACCCGTCCGGAGCCGCGTTCACGTCGGTCAAGGCGGCGCGCGACGCTGGCGCGGTGGTGCTGGCCTTCGGGCTCTTCCTGAACACGATCATCGCCTTCCTGGCGGTGGCGATCGCGCTGTTCTTCCTCCTTAAGGGGATCAACCGGATGCGGCGGCAGGAAGCGGCCGCGCCCGCCGCGCCGCCCGAGCCCCCCGAGGACGTGCGGCTGCTCGGCGAGATCCGCGACCTGCTGCGGCGGCGGTGAGCCGGGCCTCGCGGCGCGCCCGGACCGCCCTCCTCTTGCTGCTAGCGGCGGCCGGGGCGGGCTGCGAGTACTTCCGGGACAGCCCGGAGCAGGAGCTGGCCAACCGGCGCTGGCGGGAATGCGCGGCCGGCCTTCACGACGTCAAGCTCGAGCGCGTGGACGTGGACGGACGGATCCGGTTCAGCTACGTGGCATTGCACGAGCGCGACCGGGCCCTGGAGTGCCTGGGCGCGTCGACCCGGGACGGTCGACCGCTGCCAGAGCCGGTCGCGGGCGCGGTGGCCGGCAAGTAGCCCGGTGGGCCCCGGTCGGGCCCGCCGCCGTCCGGCGCTACTCGAGTCCCTGCGCCTCCAGGTAGCGCTCGGCCTCGAGCGCCGCCATGCAGCCGGTGCCCGCGGCGGTGACCGCTTGGCGGTACGTGAAGTCCGCAACGTCGCCGGCCGCGAACACCCCGGGCACCGAGGTCTGGGTAGTCCCGGGCACGACCTTGATGTACTCGTTGGAGTGCAGGTCGACTTGCCCCTTGAAGAGCGCGGTGTTGGGCTGGTGCCCGATCGCCACGAAGAGGCCGTCCACCTGGGCCTCCGAGGCGGCGCCGGTCTTGATGTTCCGGAGCTTCACGGTGGTCACCTTGCCCGCGGCCGGATCCAGCACGTCGTCGACCACCGTGTTCCAGAGGAAGGTGATCTTCGGGTTCTTGAACGCCCGCTCCTGCATGATCTTGGACCCGCGCAGGGCCTCGCGGCGGTGCACCACGTCGACCTTGCGGCCGAGCCGCGAGAGGTACAGCGCCTCCTCGAGCGCGGAGTCCCCGCCCCCGACCACCATGATGTTCTGGTCCTTGAAGAAGAACCCGTCGCAGGTGGCGCAGGTCGAGACCCCGCGGCCCATGAGCTTGGACTCGTTCGGCAGCCCCAGCAGCTTGGCCGACGCGCCGGTCGCGATGATGAGGGTGTGCGCCTCGATCGTGACGTCGCCCCCGGTGATCTTGAAGGGCCGCTGGTGGAAGTCGATCTCGGTCACGTCGTCGGCGATCATCTCGGTGCCGAAGCGCTCGGCCTGCTTCTGGAACGTTTCCATCAGCGGAGGTCCGTCGATGCCCTCGACGAAGCCCGGATAGTTCTCGACCAGGGTGGTCAGCATGAGCTGGCCGCCCGGCTGGATGCCGGTGAACATGACCGGGGACAGGTTGGCGCGCGCGGCGTAGATGGCCGCGGTATAGCCGGACGGTCCCGATCCGATGATGACGACCTTGCGTGTCGTGGCCACGTTGTCCTCCTGGTTGCCTTCTCCTCGCGCCCCTTTTGGATGCGGCGGGAGGGCTACGGGATGCGGAGAATGGCCCGGAGCTCCGCGAGATCGCGGATCTCGAAGTCGGGCGCCTGGATGTCCTTGGGCAAGAGTAGGGCCTCGCGATTGATCCACGCGGTGGGCATGCCCACCGCCCGGGCCCCGAGCACGTCGATGTCGGCCCGGTCCCCCACGAACAGAGCCTCGGCCGGCCGGAGGCCGCCCATCCGGTCGAGCGCGGTCTCGAAGATGACCGGCTTGGGCTTGCGCCAGCCGACCTCGTCGGAGATCACGATGGTGTCGAAGAGCGGCGCGATGCCCGCGCGCTCGAGGATGGCCAGGCAGGTAGGCGAGTAGTCGAAGTTCGAGACCACCGCGAGGCGATAGTGCCGCCGGAGCTCGCCCAGCAGCGCCACGTGGTGCGGCGGGCACTCCACGACCTTGGACAGCTCCCGCATGTGGGTGGCGAGCAGGATGTCGCGCGCCTCGGCGGGCATCCGGCCCGCGTCGAGCCCGAGCCGGCCGAAGAGCATGCCGAACCGCTCCGGCGCCCCGACCTCGCGATGGTCCTCCGCGCGAATGCGCTCGGCCTCCTGCCAGCTCCAGAAGAGGGCGGACACGAAGGTGGAGAGCTCCACGTCGGGGGCGAACCGCCGGAACTCCGCGTGGAGGTGCCCGGCGGTGGTGCGGATCGTCTTGCCGTTGACCTCGAGCTCGGGCAGCCGCTCGCGATGGAAGAGCACCAGGGTGTCGAAGAGATCGAAGAGGACGGCGCGGTAGCTCACGCGAGCGGCTTCCGCTGGGCGAAGCCTTCGTCCATCCCGTGCCAGAACTCCACGGCCTCCTCGCCGTAGCGCCAGCAGAGGTTGACGATGCGGTCGCGCTGCTCGCCGGGTCCATGCCCCGGGAAATCGACCAGGCCGGTCTCGAGATCCTTGACCACCCCGCCCAGGGCCTGGATCTCTTGCAGGACCTGGCGCACCTCGATGCCGAGGCCGTCCAGGCGCTCCGCGCGCGCCTTCCACTCGTGGTTGTCGATACGCTCGCCGCCCGCCGCGGCCACCCGGGCGCGGTCCTCGCGCAGGCGCTCCTGCAGGGCCACCGCCTGGCGGTACCGGTCCATCCCGGTATCGAGCAGCTCGGTGAGCCGCGGGATCAGGCGGTTGACCTCCTCGGGCGTGAACAGGCGCTCGCTCACGGGGCCTCCACGAAGATCGCGTGCACTTCCTTGGGGCCGTGCACGCCGCGGGTGAGCGTCAGCTCGATGTCGGCGGTCCGCGAGGGCCCGGTGATGAAGTTGATCATCGCGCCCGACATCGCCCGGTCGGGATCGACGTGGAGAGCCTCCAGCATCACCCCGACCTGCTCGAGGCTCTCCAGCAGCCGGTCGCGTCCGAAGACCGCCACGTGGACGTCGGGCAGCAGCGAGGTGGAGCGCGGCCGCCCCGCGCCGGAGAGGAGGATCAGGGTCCCGGTCTCCGCGAGCACGAGGTCGGCCCCGGTGACGCCCAGCTGCGCGGCCGCTGCGTCCGCGCGGTGGCGGAGGCGGCCCACCTCGTTCTCCTGCCCGGCGCGGGCCGCGATCACCGACAGGCCCCGGCCGGAGAGCGCGGGCGCCGCGTCGAAGCCGAGCACCGCGGGATCCCACGTGACCAGGCTCCGGATGCCCCGCTCCCGAGCGATGTCCGCGATCACGTCCGGGACCGCGTCCAGGTCCCGTGCCCGGTGGAACACCCCGGCCACCCGCTCGAACTCCTGTCGGAACCGCTCGAGCGCCTCGGGCCAGCGCTCGGTCAGCTCCCGCCGGACGGCCTCCGCGGCGGCGGCCGGATCGGTCGGACGGGGCGCGGTGGAGGCCCCGAAGAGCCCGGGGGTCTTCGCCACCTCGCGGCGGATCCGCTCGAGGAACTCGGCGCGGGCGGCCACCTAGCGCAGCTCCTTCCATCGCTCGCGGAAGGTGCGGGCGGCCACCGGCGGCAGATCGCGCGTGCGCGTCCAGTTGCCGAAGAGCAGCGGAAGCCCGCGCAGCCGTCCCGCCCGGACGAACGGGCGCTGCAGCAGGCGCCCGGCCTTCGCGGAGAGGCGGAACGCGGTGGGCGAGAGGAGCAGGCGACGGAAAACCCGGAACACCATGCGCTCCGTCCACGGCGCGATCTTCTCGCGGTCGAGGTGCTCGCGCAGCTCGATCAGCATGCGCGGGATGTCGATGCGGACCGGGCAGACGTCCTTGCAGGCTCCACAGAGGGAGGAAGCGTGGGCCAGCTCGCGCACCGACCGGTTGCCCTTGAGCATCGCGGTGAGGAGGATGCCGATGGGGCCCGGGTAGGTGTAACCGTAGGCGTGGCCGCCGATCTGGCGATACACCGGGCAGACGTTGAGGCAGGCGCCGCAGCGGAGGCAGTAGAGCGCCTCCCGCAGGGTGGAGGCGATCTGGCGCGCGCGCCCGTTGTCGAGGAGGATCAGGTGGAACTCCTCCGGTCCCTCGAGCTCCCCCGCCCGCCGCGGCCCGCGCACGAGCGTGGTGTAGGAGGAGAGCTTCTGCCCGGTGGCGCTCCGGGCCAGGATGGCGAGGAACACGACGAGGTCGCTCATCGACGGGATGACCTTCTCGATCCCCATCAGGGCCACGTGGATCCGCGGCAGCGAGGTCACCATGCGCCCGTTGCCCTCGTTGGTGACGAGCACCACGGTGCCGGTGTCCGCCACCGCGAAGTTGGCCCCGGTGATCCCCAGGTCGGCCTGGAGGAACTTCTCGCGCAGGGCCTTTCGGGCCACCGCGGTCAGGACTTCCGGATCGGCAGGAAACTTCCCACGAAGCTCGCGCGAGAACAGCTCGGCGACCTGCCCCTTCGTCTTGTGGATGGCGGGCGCGATGATGTGCGACGGCTTCTCGTGGGCGAGCTGGATGATGTACTCGCCCAGGTCCGTCTCCACCGGGGTGACCCCCGCGTGCTCGAGGGCCTCGTTGAGGTCGATCTCCTCGGTGGCCATCGACTTGGACTTCACCGCCATCCGCACCCCGCGGTCGCGGCAGAGCCGGAGCACGATCTCGCGCGCCTCCTCCCCGGTCGCGGCCCAGTGCACGGTGCCGCCCAGCCGCTCCACGTTGTCGGCGAGCCGCTCGAGATGGACGTCGAGGTGCTGGAGCGTGGCCTCCTTGATGGCCCGCGCCCGATCCCGCAGCGCCTCGCCGGCCGGGAAGCCCTCGAAGGCCTCCTTGCGCAGGTCGATGAACTTGGTGGTGGCGATGGTGAGCGCCTCCTGGAGGAAGGCGTCCTGGAGGGCCGCGCCGGCCCGCTCGGAGAACGGCGTGCGCAGGAGCCCTTCGCTCACCGCGACACCTCGCCGGCCAGCACCTGGGCCAGGTGGACCGCCTTCACCGCCGAGCCGCGGCGGGTCAGGCCACCGCCCATCTGCATGAGGCAGCCCGCGTCGCACGCCACCAGACAGCGCGCGCCGGTCGCCTCGACGTTGGCGAGCTTCTTGTCGAGGATGGCGCTCGACACCTCGGGGAGGCGTACCGAGAACGAGCCCCCGAAGCCGCAGCACTGATCCGCGCCCGGCAGCTCGACCAGCTCCACCCCGGGCACCCCGCGCAGCAGGGCGCGCGGCGCCGCGGATTCGCCCAGGCCGCGCAGGAGGTGGCAGGAGTCGTGGTAGGTCACCTTCCCCTCGAACGGCGAGTCGACGCGGCTCACGCCCAGCACCTCCACGAGGAACTGGGAGAGCTCGCGCGTGCGCCGCGCGAGGGACTCGGCGGCGGCCCGCAGGGCCGGGTCGTGCTTGAGCAGGCCCGGGTACTCGGTCTTCACCATCCACGCGCAGGAGCCCGACGGCACCACCACGTGCTCGGCGCGCTCGAAGAGCTTCACGGTGCGGGCCGCGACCAGCGCCGCGTCGTGGTGATAGCCCGAGTTGAACAGCGGCATGCCACAGCAGGTCTGGCCCTCGGGAAAGTCGACCTCGACGCCCAGGCCCCGCAGCAGCCGCACGATCGCCACGCCCACCTCGGGGAAGAACATGTCGCCGAGGCAGGTGATCATCAGCGCGGCGCGGACCGGGGCGGCCACCGCGCTAGCTCGCGGGCCCGCGCTTGACGTGCGGGGGGGGCGGCGCGACCACGACCAGCACGAGCAGGAGCGCGGTGCCGTCGTTGACCAGGCCGTGGTCCACGCCGGCCGGGGCCACCAGCGCGTCCCCGGCCTCGAGGCGCTCCTCGACGTCGCCCACCGTGAAGCGTCCGGCCCCCTCGATCACGTAGTAGATCTTGTCCTCGCCCTCGTGCCGGTGAGGAGACTGCGACTGCCCGGGCGCCACGCAGTAGAGGTCGAGCTGGGTGCGCGCGGTCCCGGACAGGCCGATCTTGGCCATCCGGTCCGCCGCGAGCTTCACGTGATCCCGTACCCGGATCTTCATCGCGCGATCTCCGGCTCCGCGAGGGCCCGCGCCAGCAGCGTCACCGGGTGCACGACCTCGACCTCGAGGCCCAGCGCGCGGCAGTGCTGGCGGATCTGCATGAGGCAGCCCGGGTTGCCCGCCGCCACCACCCGCGCGCCGGTTTCCCGGATGCACGCGGCCTTGCGCTGGCCGAGCTCGCCCGCCATCTCGGGCTCGAGCAGATTGTAGATCCCCGCGCTGCCGCAGCAGAGCTCGCCGTCGGGCAGGTCGATCAGGGTCAGCTCGGGGATGCGGCGCAGCAGGCTGCGGGGCTCGGCGCGCACGCGCTGCCCGTGCACCAGGTGGCAGGCGTCGTGATAGGTCACGGTCAGGGGGAGCGGGCCCAGCGGCAGGTCGGCGTCCACGAGCACCTCGGAGACGTCGCGCACCCGCTGGGCGAAGAGCCGCGCCGCGTCCTCCGGGAGCCAGTGGCCGTACTCCTTGAGCGCCGACCCGCAGCCCGCCGCGTTCACCACCACGAAGTCGAGGTCGCGGAAGGCGGGCATCAGCCGCCGCGCCATCGCCCGAAAATCCTCGAGGCGCCCCGCGTGCAGGTGGAGTGCGCCGCAGCACTCCTGGTCCGGCGGCACCACCACCTCGTAGCCGGCCGCGGAGAGGAGCCGGACGGTGTCGGCATTGACGTCCGGATAGAAGAAGCGCTGAGCGCAGCCGAGCAGGACGCCGACCCGGGCGCGCGCGCGCCCACCGCGGGCCGGGACGACCCTGGGCAGCGGCGCGGCGGGTACCGGCAGCGGCGGCAGCAGCGCCTCCATCGCGCGGAGCTTGCCGAACGGGGCCAGCAGGCCGAGCCCGCGCACGAGCGCCTGCGCGCCCGACCACTGGTACGCGCGCAGCGCGCCGAGCATCGGGCCGAGACGACCCGGATACGGGAAAACGGCCAGGAGGAAACTCAGCATCGCGGAGTCGCGCTGGGGCGCGGTGATCCCACGCCGCTCGAGCTGACCCCGCGTGGCCTCCAGGAGTTGCCCGAACGGCACGCCGGACGGGCACGCGGTTTCGCACGCCCGGCAGCCGAGGCAGAGATCGAGATGGCGAGCGATGGTCGGGGTGAGGCCGATGCGGTCCTCCGCGGCGGCCCGCATGAGGTAGACCCGCCCGCGGGGCGAGTCCATCTCCTCGCCGAGCACCCGATAGGTCGGGCATTGCGGCAGGCAGATCCCGCAGTGCACGCAGGCCCGCAGCCCGTCCATGGACGGCGCGTCCTGCCCGTCGAACGCGCCGAGGCGCGCGGGAGCGCTCTGGCTCACAGGCCGCCCACGAAGCGGCCCGGGCTCAGGACGTCGTCCGGGTCGAACTCGCCCTTGATCCTCTTCATGATACTCAATATTTCAGGCTGGATAGACCCCCAGACTTCACAGGATCTCTTAAGCTCGAACGGCGCCCGCTCCACGACCAGGCTGCCCCCCTCGGCCTCGACCGCGGTCCGCAGCGGCCGCACGAGCTCCTCGCCGAGGCGCCTGGGATCCGGCCTGCCCCAGACCGCCATCTGTACCACGCCGTGTCCGGGCTGCGCGAGGACCGCCATCTCGACGCCCACGCGCCTGGCGGCCGCCTGCCCCACCTCCACCCAGTCGAGCAGGCGGCGCGGCTCGGAGGCCAGGCGTAGCAGGACGGGCGCCTCGACCGCCGCGCCGAGAGCCGACCACGCCACCTCGGCGAAGGTCTCCACGTGTCCTCCGTGGCGGGTAGCCAGGACCTCAAGCGCACGCCCCTGCTGCTCGACCGCCTCGGCCACGCTCCCGATCGACAGGAGAAGTGCGACCGGATCCGCGGTCAGGCCGGCCAGACGCAGGCCGGCGGAGTCGAGCAGCGCGGCGCGATCCGGCTGAAGCGGCGAGTCCACGAGCGCGGCCAGGAACGCGGCCGCGCCGGTGTGGGAGGGCAGGCGCACCTGCCACGATCGCGTGGCGGGCGGCATCGGGTGCAGCCGGAGCGTCGCCTCCACGAGGATCCCGAGCGTGCCGAGCGAGCCGACCAGCAGCTTCGGCACGTCGTAGCCGGTGACCGACTTCACCACCTTGGCGCCGCCCCAGGTGAGCGTGCCGTCGGCCTGGACGAAGCGCGCGCCCAGCAGCAGATCCCGGCCGGTGCCGTAGCGGAATCGGAGCGGGCCACTGGCGTTCGTGGCGAGGACGCCCCCCACGCTGCGCGGACCGCCGCCCGGTGGATCGAGAGCCAGCCTCTGGCGATGCGGCGCCAGGTGCGCCGCGAGGCCGGCCAGGGTGAGACCGGCCCCGACCGTGGCGACCATGTCCTCGGGCACGTACTCGTGCACGGTGGCGAGACGCGCGAGCTCCAGCACGAGGTCGAGGCGGCGCGGCGGATTGCCGAGGGCCTGGGTCGTGCCGGCGCCGCGCGGCACGACCGCAAGCCGCTCGGCCGCGCAGAGGGCCAGCAGCCGGCCCACCTCCTCCGCGCTCCCCGGCCGCGCCACCACACCGGGCACGAGGCCGTCCACCGCGTAGCGCGCCAGGCCCGCCGGATCGCGCAGCAGGTGCTCGCGGCCGACGAGGTCGGCCAGCGCCTCGTGGAGGGCGGGCGTGGAGACGGCCACCGTCAGATCCAGGTGCCGGAGGGCAGCGGGCGGGCGGCGGGCCGGAAACCCTCGCCGCAGGCCGGGTGCGACGGCAGCAGCTTGCCGGGATTCATGATCGAGTCGGGATCGAAGGTGCGCCGCAGCCGCGCCATGAAGTTCAGATCGGCCTCCGCGAACTGCAGCGGCAGGCTCTGGCACTTGTCGAGGCCGACGCCGTGCTCACCGGTGACGCTGCCACCGAGGCGCAGGCAGGCGTGCAACAGGTCCTCGTTGGCGTGCTTGGCCCGCTCGAGCTCGCCGGGAACGCGGTCGTCGTAGCAGATGAGCGGGTGCAGATTGCCGTCGCCGGCGTGGAACACGTTGGCGATCACCACCCGGTGCCGGGCGCCGATGGCCTGGAGCTCTCGCATGATCTCCGGCAGCTTGGAGCGCGGCACCACCGCGTCCTGCAGCAGCCAGTTGGGCGTGAGGCGCCCGAAGACGCCCGCCGCCTCCTTGCGGCCCTTCCAGAGCAGCGCGCGCTCCTCCTCGCTCCGGGCCACGCGGATCTCGAGCGCGAGGTGCTCGCGGCAGATCGCCTCGATCGGCGCGGCCTGCGCGTCGATCTCGGCCGCCGGGCCGTCCAGCTCGATCAGCAGGACCGCGCCCGCGCCCTTGGGGTAGCCGGCGTGGATGCCCTCCTCGATCGCCCGGATGACCACCTCGTCCAGCATCTCGAGCGCGGCCGGGATGATGCCGGCCCGGATGATCGCCGAGACCGTCTCGGAGGCGTCCTCGATGGTGGAGAAGGACGCGAGGATCGTCTTCACCGACTCCGGCAGGTGGGTGAGCCGGACCACCACGCCGGTGACCAGGCCGAGCGTGCCTTCGGCGCCCACCATCACGCCGGTGAGATCGTAGCCCGGGCGCTCGTGGGCCTTGCCCCCGAGCCGGACCAGCTCCCCCGCACCGGTGACGACCTCGAGCCCGAGGATGTGATTCACGGTGATGCCGTACTTGAGGCAGTGGGGCCCGCCCGCATTGGTGGACGCGTTCCCGCCGATGGAGGACACCATCTGGCTCGAAGGATCCGGGGCGAAGAAGTAGCCGCCCTCGCGCGTGGCCTGACTCAGCCACAGGTTGATGAGGCCCGGCTGCACGGTGGCGCAGCGATTCGCGAAGTCGATCTCGACGATCCGGTTCATCCGGGTCATCGAGACCATCACCCCGCCCTCGGGAGCCATGGCCCCGCCGATCAGGCCGGTGCCCGACCCGCGCGGCACGATCGGCACCCGCTCGCGGCGGCACAGCCGGACGATCTCGGCCACCTGCTGGGCGGACTCGGGCAGGACCACCGCATCCGGCGCGCCCTTGTAGAACGTGTGCATGTCGCACTCGTAGGTGAGCAGTCCCTCGCGGGAAACCACGAGCCCGGCCGCGCCGACGATGCGCTCGAGCTCGCGAAGGACCTGGGCAGGCAGGGGCATGGGGCGTCTCAGGCTGACAAAATACCACCGGCCCTCCCGTGGAGGGCCGGTGATCTACGGATCGCCCGCCGGAGGCGGGGGCTCAGCCGATCTTCCAGGTGTCGCCCGACATGAGCAGCTTGGCGATGTCGCCGGGCCCGCGCTCCGAGATGATCTTCTGCTCCTGCTGGATCAGGATCTCCTCGTAGGTCGACTCGCCCGGTTTGCTGGCGAGCACCCCGAGCGGGATCGGGTACTCCGGAGCCCACAGCTGCGCCAGCACCAGCGCGGTGCCCCCGTCGGTCTCGTCGTGCACCCACAGGGAGCGCTCCGGGACGTCCGCCACCTTCACGACCTTGGGCTTGACGCCCTCCAGCACGAGCCCGCGACGGTCGTCGAGCGGGCCCCACACGAGCGGCTTGCCGTGCTCGAGGCGCAGCTCGTGGAGGACCTTCGACTCGCGGTCGTAGAGCACGCCCCACGCCATGTCGTTGTACACGTTGCAGTTCTGGAGGATCTCCACGAAGGCCGCGCCCTTGTGGGCGGCGGCACGCTTGAGCGTCTCCTCCATGTGGGCGATGTTGCGGTCGAGCGTCCGCGCCACGAAGGTCGCCCCCGCGGCGAGCGCGAACGCGCACGGGCTCACCGGCCGGTCCGCCGAGCCCATCGGGGTGGACTTGGTCACCTTGCCCAGCTCGCTGGTCGGCGAGTACTGGCCTTTGGTGAGGCCGTAGATCCGATTGTTGAACAGCAGGATCGTCAGGTCCACGTTGCGCCG
>JBGQHJ010000004.1:0-75887 GCA_041497895.1 Methylomirabilia bacterium | reverse complement strand
GCTGGATGCGATCCATGCGAGACGCTCGGTGCGCTCGTACGGTCCCGAGCCGGTCGACCGCGCCACGGTCCTCGCGCTGCTCCGGGCCGCCGTGCGGGCGCCGACCGCGGTGCACCAGGAGCCGTGGGCCTTCGTCGTCCTGCAGGACCCGAGCGCGCTCGAGCGTCTCTCGGATCGGGCGAAGCCGCTCTTCGGCGAGGAAGCACATCGCGCCCACCTCGACCGGGGCGGCCACCTGCTCGATGTCTTCGCGAGCCCGGAGTTCAACATCTTCTACGACGCCGGCACGCTCATCGTGATCTGCGCCAAGCCGATGGGGCCATTCGTCGTGGCCGATTGCTGGCTCGCCGCGGAGAACCTCATGCTCGCGGCCTGCGCGATGGGACTCGGCTCGTGCGTGATCGGGTCGGCGGTTCCGGCGCTGAACACGCCGGAGGTCAAGGCCGAGCTCGGGATACCGGGCGAGCTCTCGGCCGTCGCGCCGCTCATCGTGGGCTGGCCTCGCGGTGAGACGGCGCCGACCACCCGCCGCGAGCCCGAGGTGCTGGCCTGGACCTGATGCGGTGCGGCTCATGACGCTCGGGGTCGGGGCCCAGAACTCTCCTCGCTTCCGGCCGGCGGGGCTTCTCGTCGCCTGCGGGGCCGTCCGGATCATGCTCGACGGGGGCCCCGGTGCCGTGCCCCGTGGCCGGCTCGACGCGTGGCTGGTGACCGACGAGCGAGCCGAGCTGATCGGCGCGATCCGGCGAGCGGCGGGCACAAAGGGTTTGCACCCGTACGCCGGGACGTTCCGGCACCACGGCGTGCGCGTCGAGCGCCGGCGGGTGGTTCATACCAATCATCCGACCTGGGGCTACCACATCCGGGCTCGGGGCCGCACCGTCGTCTGGGCGCCGGAGTTCTACCGGTTCCCGACCTGGGCGGGGGGCGCCGACCTCATGTTCGCGGAAGGGGCGGCGTGGGACCGTCCGATCCGGTTCGCGGGAGGAGTCGGCGGACACATGGACGTCATGGCCGTCGCGCGGGCGGCCCGTCGGCGGGGGGTGAAGCGGCTCGTGTTCGCACATCTGGGTCGCCCGACCCTCCGTGCGCTGGCCCTCGGGGGCCGGCCGCCCTTCGGGGAGCTGGCCACCGATGGTCAGACGTTTCTCATCGGGCGGAGGCGGAAGGCCACCCGGGTCCATCGCCGCTGACGAAGCAGGAAGGAGACCACCATGGCAGATGAAACTCGCAGTAGCCGTCGTCCGAGGACAGGGCGGGGGACGTTCGCATCCGGGCCGCTCCTCACCCGCGACGCGGCGCTCTTCACCGATCTTTACCAGATCACCATGGCCGCCTCGTACTTGCGCGAGGGGATGCATGGTCCCGCGACCTTCAGCTTGTTCGCCCGGACGCTTCCGCCGGGGCGCGGCTTTCTGGTCGCGGCCGGCCTCGAGGACGTTCTGAACTTCCTGCGGGACTTTTGCTTCTCCCGCGACGGCCTGTCCTATCTCGACGCGCTCGGCCACTTCGATTCCGGCTTCCTGGAATTCCTTCGCCGGCTGCGCTTCACCGGCCTGGTCCGGGCGGTGCCCGAAGGCACCGTGGTCTTCCCGAACGAGCCCTTGATCGAGGTGACCGCACCGATCATCGAGGCCCAGCTGGTGGAGACCGCGGTCCTCAACCTGGTCCATTTCCAGACGGTGCTCGCGAGCAAGGCGGCGCGGTGCGTCCTCGCGGCCCGCGGGCGTCCGGTGATCGAGTTCGGCCTGCGGCGGACCCACGGGGTCGATGCCGGCATGAAGGCGGCGCGCTGCGCCTACATCGCGGGCGCCGCGATGAGCAGCAACGTGCTGGCCGGTCTCTCCTACGGCATCCCGCCCACCGGTACCATGGCGCACTCCTACGTCTCGGCGTTCGCCCGCGAGATCGACGCCTTTCGCGCCTTCGCCCACGCATTTCCCGGGCAGAGTACCCTGCTCCTCGATACCTACGACACGCTCGGCGGGGCGCGGAAGGCGGTGGTGGTGGCGAAAGAGATGGAAGCCCGGGGCCAGCGTCTCACCGGCGTCCGGCTGGACAGCGGGAACCTCGTCGGCCTGAGCCTCGAGGTCCGACGGATCCTCGACGCCGCCGGGCTGCAGTACGTAAAGATCGTCGCGAGCGGGGGCCTCGACGAAGAGAGCATCGGCGAATGTCTCGCCGCCGGCGCGCCCATCGATGCGTTCGGGGTGGGCACGCGCATGGACGTCTCCGCCGACCTGCCGTATCTGGACATGGTCTACAAGCTCGTCGAATACGACGGCCGGCCGGTACTGAAAGGCAGCGAGGGCAAGGTGACCTGGGCCGCCCAGAAGCAGGTGTACCGGCGCATTCTCAGCGGCGAAGAGTTCGCGGGGGACGTGATCGCCCTGCGTGAGGAGGCGCCGCCTCCCGGCACCGTCGAGATCCTGCTGCGCTCCGTGATGGAGCGCGGCCGCCCTCTGGCGCCCCACCCGGCACTCACCGCGGTGCGGGAGTACTGCGCGGCCCAGGTCGCCTCCCTGCCGGAGGATCTCCGGCAGCTGCATCGGCGCGCGACCTATCCGGTGAGCTGCAGCGAGCGTCTCGTGTCCCTCCAGAGCGGCCTGCGAGCGCAGATCGAGGCGGCCGAGCCGGCGCGGGCGGCCGCGACGGCCTCGCACGAGTGAAGGCGATGGGAGACACCGTGACGCCCGAGCGAAGTCGGGCGTCTCGACCCCGACGGCTCAGATCACCCCGTGGGCCCGGCCGACCTTCCCGAACGCGGTCACCGCGCGCTCGAGATGCGCCGGCTCGTGCGCGGCGCTGATCTGTACGCGGATCCGGGCCTGATCCCGGGGCACCACCGGGAAGGAGAAGCCCACGACGTAGATTCCCTCGTCGAACAGGTCCGCCGCCATCCGATGGGCGAGCCGCGCGTCGCCGAGCATGATCGGCACGATCGGGTGCTCCCCGGGGCGGACCCCGAAGCCCGCCTCGGTCATCGCCTGGCGGAACCAGCGGGTGTTGGCCGCGAGCCGGTCGCGTAGCGATGTCGACTGCGAGAGCAGGGCGAGGCAGGCGAGGGCCGAGCAGACCAGGGCCGGCGGCAGGGTGTTCGAGAAGAGGTAGGGCCGCGAGCGCTGTCGCAGGAGCGCGACGACCTCGGTCCGGCTCGCGGTGAAGCCGCCGCTGGCGCCGCCCAGCGCCTTGCCGAGGGTCGAGGTGATGATGTCCACACGCCCGGCGACGCCGCAGTGCTCGGGCGTGCCGCGACCGGTGGGGCCGAAGAAGCCGGTGGCGTGGCTGTCGTCCACCATCACGAGCGCGTCGTAGCGGTCGGCGAGGTCGCAGATCCGGGCCAGGGGTGCGACGTCACCGTCCATCGAGAACACCCCGTCGGTCGCGATCAGCCGCGTCCGCGCCGCGGCGGAGGCGGCCAGGATGCGCTCGAGGTCCGCCATGTCGGCGTGGGCGTAGCGCTCCCGTCGGGCCCGGCAGAGGCGGATGCCGTCGATGATCGAGGCGTGGTTCAGCGCGTCCGAGATGACGACGTCCGGCTCCTCGAGGAGCGTCTCGAAGAGCCCGCCGTTGGCGTCGAAGCAGGAGGTGTAGAGCACCGCGTCCTCCACGCCCAGGAAGCGGGCGATCGCCGCCTCGAGCTCCTTGTGGATGGTCTGGGTGCCGCAGATGAACCGGACGCTCGCGAGCCCGAAGCCCCACCGGGCCAGGCCGTCCTGGGCCGCGCGGACGAGCGCGGGCTCGCTGGCCAGGCCGAGGTAGTTGTTGGCGCAGAAGTTGAGCACCTCGTGGCCGCCCACCGCCACCCGGGCGCCCTGCGGGCCCTGGACGATCCGCTCGTCCTTCCACAGGCCGGCCTCGCGGATCCCGTCGAGCTCGGTCTGGAGCCTCCGTCTGACGTCGCCGTACATGCTCGCGTTCCTCCGTCTAGCGCCGCGCGTAGAGGCGCGTGATGTTCGGCACCAGGTACTCCTCGAACGTGCGTGTGAGATCGTACGCCGGCCGGAAGCCCCAGTCGCGCCGGGCCCTCGCGTCGTCGACGTCCTCGGGCCAGGAGTCGACGATGGCCTGGCGGCGCGGGTCGGGAGCGAAGGTCACGCGGTCGTTCGGGAACGCGCGGCCGACCAGGTCGGCCAGCTCGCCCGCGGTGGGGCTGAAGGCGGTGACGTTGTACACGTGGCTGGTGAGCGCATCGGCGGGCGCCTCCAGCAGGGTCACCAGGGCCGCCACCGCGTCCGGCATCGCCATGAACGGGATGCGGGTGTCCGGGCGGACGAAGCAGGCGTACGGATGCCGCTGCGCCGCCGCGTGGATCATCTCCGGCGCGTAGTCGCTCGTGCCCCCGCTCGGCTCGGTCAGGGCCGAGATGAGCCCCGGGAAGCGGATCGCCCGGAAGTCGACCCGGGTCGCCGGCGTGCCCGCGAGCTGCCGGTAGTGGCGCGCAAAGTACCGGCCGAGGTGCTCGCAGTAGAGCTTGTTGCATCCGTACATCGTGATGGGCGCGAGCCACGCGTCCTCGGCGACCTTCCCGGCCGCGCGCTTCGTGTCCAGATCCGGCAGCCCGTAGACCGCGACCGAGCTCGGAAAGAGGAACCTGACCGGTCGCTCGCGCGG
This sequence comes from Methylomirabilia bacterium, assembly GCA_041497895.1. Classification (GTDB taxonomy): domain Bacteria; phylum Methylomirabilota; class Methylomirabilia; order Rokubacteriales; family CSP1-6; genus CAMLFJ01. The sequence goes on along the minus strand of JBGQHJ010000004.1, from coordinate 71,273 downwards.
GCGGGCCTCGTCGACCGCGAGGCGGAGCAGGTTGAGCGTGCCCTGCACGTTGACCTCGTGGGCCGTCTCCGGCACGAACTCCGCCCGGGTGGACAGGAGCGCGGCCAGATGGAAGACGACGCCGATCTCGAACTCGCTCCGCAGCCGCTCCAGGACGTGGCGGTCGAGGATGTCGCCTACCCGGGGGGCGGCGCACCGGCGGGCCGCCTCCTCGTCGATCGCCCGGATGTCGAGCGCCACGATCTCGTAGCCCCCGAGATCCGCGAGCCGATGGATCAGGCCGTGTCCGACCTCCCCGCTCGCCCCGGTCACCAGCACCACCGCTCTGCGCGCCACGCTGACCCCTCCTCGGGAGGCTCGTGAGCAAGGACGGCGGCGGGGCCCCGGGACGTCGTGACCCATCCGGGGAGCCGGCGCCCCACTGTCCGCGCCCCGCCGCTACTCTGCCCGAAGATAAGTGCCGAAATCCAGTGCAACCGCTACTGGCATCGCGCTTGCTCTCGCCTCAGATGGACACCCAAAGGAGATCCTCATGATCGCTCGTGATGTGATGACCGCGAACCCGTTGACCGTGACACCCGAGGCGAGCGTCGCAGAAGTGTGGGACCTGATGCGAGAGGCCGACGTCCGGCACGTCCCGGTCACCCTGGATGGTGTCCTTGTCGGCATGCTCAGCGATCGCGATCTCGCCCGGGTCGACCTCGCCCGCCTCCTGAAGGTCGGGGGTGCCGACGCGCTCCGGCAGGAGCTGGCGACTCCGATTTCCCGGGTCATGAGCCCGGATCCGATCTCGGTCGAGCCCGAGTCCGAGATCAGCGAGGTGATCGGGCTCCTGCTCGACCACAAGATCGGGGCCCTCCCGGTGGTCGACGAGGGGACGCGGGAGGTGGTCGGGATCATCAGCTACGTGGACGTGCTGAGGGCGCTCCAGGGCGTGCTCGAGGAAGACTGACGAGGCGGGGTGGCATTGGCGCGTCGGCTCGAGATCTTCGAGGTCTGGGGTATTCCGATCCGGATCCATTTGAGCTGGCTTCTGGTCTTCGGACTCGTGGCCTGGTCCCTGGCGGCCGGGTACTTCCCGCACGAATACCCCGGCTGGGCCGCGGGGACCTACTGGGTGGTGGGAGCGATCACCGCGCTGATCTTCTTCGCCTCCATCCTGGTCCACGAGCTCGGGCACTGCTGGATCGCGCTCCGGAACCAGATCCCGATCCGGAGCATCACGCTCTTCGTCTTCGGCGGCATCGCCCAGATCGCCCGGGAACCCGGGGCTCCGGCGGTCGAGCTCCGGGTTGCCATCGCCGGGCCCATCACGAGCCTGGCGCTGGCCGGCCTGTTCGGCGGCACGTGGCTGGTGGTTCGTGACGTCCCGGCCCTGGCGGCGCCCGCGATCTGGCTGGCCCGCATCAACTTCATGGTGGCGGCTTTCAACCTGGTGCCGGGCTTCCCGCTGGACGGCGGCCGACTGTTCCGAGCGCTCGTCTGGCGCTCCACTGGAAGCCTCCGGCGTGCCAGCCGGGCCGCGTCTGCCGTCGGCCAGATGGTGGCCTTCGGCTTCATCGGGTGGGGAATCTTGACCGCGCTGAACGGCAACGTGATCGGGGGGATGTGGATCGCCTTCATCGGGTGGTTCCTCCAGAACGCCGCCGCGGCCAGCTACAAGGAGACCAACCTACGCGAGCTGCTGCGCGACGTGACGGTGGCCCAGGTCATGACGTCGGACTGCCGGCGCGTGGAGCGGGGGACGAGCCTGGAGCGCATCGTTCGCGAGGAGGTGCTGGGGGCGGGCCGGCGCTGCTTCGTCGTGACCGATGCCGGGCGGATGGTCGGCCTGCTCACGCTGCACGAGATCAAGGCCGTGCCACAGGAGCAGTGGGCCACCGTCACCGCGGGCCATGTCATGACACCGGCGGAGAAGCTGGCCGCGGTCGGGCCGAAGGCGGATCTGCTCACCACGCTGGAGAAGATGGACGACGCCGACGTGGCGCAGATGCCGGTGGTGGAAGCCGGCGAGCTCCTCGGCATGATCGCGCGGGAGCAGGTCCTGCACTACGTCCGCGTGCGCGCCGAGCTGGGGGTGTGAGCTGACGCGGCCCCATCTGAGGCGCGGGTGCCTCATGCCCACACCGGCGGCCCTCGCCGCAATCGGTAGGCAAGTGACCGCAGCCGCGGCGGTCTTCACCGTGAGGCGACAGGACGGTGGGCTGGCACAGCGCATGCGTTGCCAGGAAGCCAGACGCTCGACCACGTGCGACGTTCTTTCCGGGAGAGGAGAACACCATGTCGACCTATGTGGTGCTGACCCGACTGACGCCCGAGGCCGTGAAGACGCCGGGCGAGCTGAAGCGGCTCGAACGAGTGGTCGCCGATCACGTGCGGCGGGATTGCCCCCAGGTGAAGTGGGTGGCCAACTACGCCACCCTCGGGCCCTATGACTACCTGGACATCTTCGAGGCTCCCGACGAGACCGTGGCCGCCAAGGTGGTGATGATCATCCGCTCGTACGGCCACGCCCAGACCGAGACCTGGACCGCGATGCCCTGGGAGCGGTTCCAGCTCGTGCTCCCGAGCTGAAGCGTGAGCATACGGAGAAGCATCTGGGCCGTCGTCGCAGCGGCGGTGACGATCACCGGCTCGGCGATTCCGGGCCAGGGCGATGACCCAAGGGAATTCAGGTACTCGGGCACGGTCGTGGCGGTGGATCAGGGCGCTGGCACGATGATCGTCGAGGGCATGGGCCCGTGGCGCGTCAAGGACGGGATCACCCAGCTCGAGCGCCGCACCCTCGGCGTCGCGCCAGGGCGGAGTTCGTACGGATCGAGCGTGCGACGGGGGCCGCTCCGAGCGGCTGAGCCAGGCGGGCCCTAGCCAGTGCGGGACATCCTCTCACCCATCTCCCCGCCGCCGCTGCCCTCGCTGCCGCCGGGCATTCCTGCTCCGCCCGCGGGCCCATCGCCAGCACCGCCGCCTGCACCGGCGCGCTAGGCCGGACGCCTGCCCGGACGGTCCCATGGCCCTCCTCCCCGGTAAGCTGCCGCCCGCCGTGCTGCGACGGCTGCTCCGCTTTCGCGGCGCCCCGGACCGCCGGGTGGTCCTGGGTCCGGCCTTCGGGCTCGATGCCGCGGTCATCGATCTCGGCTCGCAGTACCTGATCCTGAAGAGCGACCCGGTCACGTTCACCGCCGAGGAAGTCGGATGGTACGCGGTTCACGTCAACGCCAACGACGTGGCCGTGATGGGAGCCCGCCCGGCCTGGTTCCAGTCCACGATCATCGTGCCGCCCCGCACGACCCCCGCGACGGTCGAGCGGATCTTCCGGGACGTCGATCGGAGCGCCCGTGGGCTCGGCATCGCCGTCACCGGCGGACATACCGAGATCTCCCCTGCGGTGAGGCAGCCCATCGTCGCCGGGGACATGCAGGGACTGGTTCGGCGGGACGGCCTGGTGACCGCGGCCGGCGCCCGGGTCGGAGACGTCGTCATCATGACCAAGGTCGCCGGCATCGAGGGGACCTCGATCATCGCGCGGCGATTCGCGGGTGAGGCCCGAGCCGCGCTGGGCCGCACCGCGCAACGGCGAGCGGCGCGCTTCCACCATCGGCCGGGCATCTCGGTGGTCGACGAGGCCCGGCTGGCCGCGCGGGCCGGGGCGACCGCGATGCACGACCCGACCGAAGGCGGAGTCGCCGCGGCGCTCTTCGAGCTGGCCACCGCCTCGGGCCGGCGCCTGGTCGCCGACCTCGATCGCGTGCCCGTGCATCCCTACACGGCTCGCCTGTGCGCCCACTTCGGGCTCCGTACGCTCGGCCTGATCGCATCCGGCGCACTGTTACTGACCATACCCGAGCCGAAGGCCGGGCGATTGCTCGCGACCTTCCGTCGCCAGCAGATCCCCGCCGCCGTGATCGGTGCGGTGAAGGCCGGCCGCGGTGTCGACGGCTATCGGGCCGGCAGGCGCGTGCGCTTCGAGTGGTCCCCGCGCGACGAGCTGACCCGGCTCGGCTGACCGGTCCAAGGGGAGCGCTCGCCCCAGCTGGGGAGGGAGCGCCCCATCGGTGCCCGGGCTCGGTGCCGTGTAAGCATCCGGGATCGCGGGCCTTTCGGCCGGGCCCAGCATGGCAGCGCAGTTGCAACCCTGCAACCTGAAGGGGGGTGACCATGAACAAGAGCGACCTGATCGAGGAAGTGGCCCGCGTCGCCGGCCTCACGCCCGAGGAGAGCGAGACCGTCGTGACCGCGGTGTTCGAACGGATCGTCCAGGCGCTGATCAAGGGTGAGCGCGTGGAGCTGCGCGGGCTGGGCACGCTCGGGATTCGCCAGCGCCGTCCCCGCACGGGGCTGAACCCGAAGACCGGTGCGATCGTCGAGGTTCCGGCCCGGAACGCCCCGTTCTTCAGGATGGGGAAGGAGCTGCGCGCCATCCTGAACCCCGAGCCCGTGCCCGAGAAAGCGCACGCGTGATCGCCATGAAAGTCAGCGACGTGATGACGAAGCACCCGACGGTGGTCAATCTCGACACGCCCGTGAAGCAGGCGGCCGAGCTGATGCGGACCCAGGGGATCCGACATCTCCCGGTCGTCGACGAGGCCGAGCACGTGCTGGGGATGCTGACGGATCGCGACCTGCGACACGCGGCCTTCGTGCCGATGCTGGGCGAGCAGACCGGCTGCCCGGCCCATCGGGCCAAGGCGCCGCGGGTGCGGGACGTGATGACCTGGTCGGTCGTGACGACGACCGCGGATACCCCCGTGGCCCAGGCGGCGCTCACGATGTTCCAGCGGCGGATCGGCAGCCTGCCGGTGGTGGCGGATGCGCGGCTCGTGGGCATCCTGACCGAGCGGGACGTGCTGGCCGCCTTCAGGCAGGTGCACGGCGTCGACGTCGAGAGCGATCTTCTCCTCTGGTGAGGCATGTCCACGCGCATCGTGATCCTGGGGGCGGCGGGCCGCGACTTCCACAACTTCAACGTGGTCTATCGCGACGACCCGGGCATCCACGTGGTGGCGTTCACCCAGGCCCAGATCCCGCGGCTCAGCGATCGCCGCTACCCCGCCTCGCTGGCCGGCCCGCGATATCCGAACGGCATCCCGATCGAGGCCGAGGCTGATCTCGAGGCGATCTGCCGGCGCGAGCGGGTGGACGGGGTCGTCTTCGCGTACAGCGACGTCCCGCACGCGGCGGTGATGCATCTGGCCTCGCGGGCGCTGGCCGCGGGAGCGGACTTCGCGCTGCTCGGGCCCGTTCGCACCATGCTGCCGGCGCGCGTCCCGGTCATCGCCATCTCGGCGATCCGGACCGGGTGCGGCAAGTCGCAGACCGCGCGGTGGCTCGGCCGACGGCTCCGGGAGCACGGCCACCGGGTCGCGGTGCTCCGGCACCCGATGCCGTACGGCGATCTCGAGCGCCAGCGGGTGCAGCGGTTCGCGCAGCGGGCCGACCTGGACACCGCGCGCTGTACCGCGGAGGAGCGCGAGGAGTACGAGCCGCACCTGGCCGCGGGGCACGTCGTCTTCGCGGGAGTGGACTACGCCGCGATCGTCGGGCAGGCCCAGAAGGAGGCCGACCTGATCGTGTGGGACGGAGGCAACAACGACTTCCCGCTCGTGAAGCCGGATCTCCACATCGTCATGGCCGACGCGCTGCGGCCCGGACAGGCCGACGGCTACCATCCCGGCGAGGCGGTGCTGCGCATGGCGGACGTGGTCGTGGTCAACAAGGTGGACGCCGCGTCGGCCGGCAACGTGCAGGCGGTCGTCGACGAGGTCCGGGCCCTGAATCCGCGCGCCGTCATCGTGAAGGCGGCCTCGCCGGTCCGGCTGGACGACCCCGGGGCGGTCCGGGGCCGGCGGGTCCTGGTGGTGGAGGACGGGCCCACCCTCACCCACGGGGGCATGTCCTACGGGGCGGGTTATGTCGCGGCCACACGCGGCGGCGCCGCGGCCATCGTCGACCCGCGCGATTCCGCGACGCCGGGGGTGCGGGAGATCTTCGCCCGGTATCCGCACATCGGCGCCGTGCTGCCCGCCGTCGGGTACGACGCCGATCAGCTGCAGGGGCTGCGCGAGACCATCGATCGCGCGGCCGCGGACGTCGTGGTGGCGGCCACCCCGCTCGACCTGGCCGCGCTGCTCGCGCTCAAGAAGCCGGTGGTGCGCGCGCGGTACGAGTTCGCCGACGCCGGGGAGCCCACGCTCGGCTCCCTCGTCGACGCGTTCCTGGCGCGCTGCGCCACCGGTCGAGCCGCCGCGCGATGACCTGCACGGCCGGGCGGATCGCCGCCTGGGCGCGCGCCGGTGGGGTGGTGATCGCCGCGACCGGGCTGCTCTGCATCGCGAGCGCGGCACTCGGGGCGGAGCCGGACCCCGGAACGGTGAGCCGGAGCGACATCCAACGTCTCCTGGCGAGTCCGGACGGCCTGCGCATCGCAGGGACAACACTCGATGCGCGCGCGCTCGGGCGGTTCTATCGGGCCCGCGACTTCGCGCCCGCGTGGGGCCCGGGCGGCGGCGGGCGCGAGCGCGGCGCGCTGCTCGTCGAGGCGCTGGCGAGCGCGGAAACCCATGGACTCGAGCCGGGGCGCTATCACCTCGAGGCGATCCGGGCGCGCCGGTCGAGCGGGAGCGCACGCGACGCGATCGAGGTCGAGCTGCTGCTGACGGACGCGTTCGTGCGCTACGCGACCGAGATTCGTGCCGGCCGTCGGATCCCCGGATACACGGAGCCGGACTGGGCGATCGTCGCGCCCCGCTTCGACGCGGTCTCGGCGTTGACCCAGTCGCTGCGCGAGCCGGGGAGCTTCGCGGCCGCGCTGGCGTCGCTGCCGCCGCCGGCGCCGGACTACCGCGCGCTCGTCGCGGCGCTCGGACGCTACCGCGCGCTCGCGGCGCGGGGCGGGTGGCCGCCGATGCCGCCGGGTGCCTTGCTGAAGCCGGGGGACGAGGAGCGCCGGGTCGCCGCGCTGCGGGCGCGCCTCGCGGCCGAGGACGAGCTGGTGTCGCACCGGGCCGACGTCCGTTACGATGACCTGCTCGCCGAGGCCGTGCGCCGCTTCCAGGCGCGCCACGGGCTCGCCGTCGACGGGATCGTGGGTCCCGCGACCGTCGAGGCCCTGAACGTCCCGGTGACCGACCGCATCCGGCAGATCGTCGTGAACCTGGAGCGGTGGCGCTGGCTGCCGCGGGAGCTCGGGCGCCACCACGTCGTGGTCAACGTGCCCGACGCGCGCCTCCACGTCGTCGTGGACGGGCGCCCGGTGCTGACCTCGCGGGTCGTGGTCGGCGATCTCCGGCATCCGACGCCGGTGGTACAGGCCTGGGTGGACGCGATCGTTCTCCACCCGCGCTGGAACGTGCCGACCTCCATCGCGGTCGAGGAGGTCCTGCCCCGGCTTCGCGAGAATCGTCGCTATCTGGCCGAGAACGACATCGTGGTGCTGGAGCGGCGCGAGAGCGATCCGTTCGGGCTCGCGATCGACTGGGCCGCGATCCCCGCGGATCGCTTCCCGTTCCGGCTGCAGCAGCAGCCCGGGCCCGACAACCCACTGGGCCGCATCAAGCTCGACATCCCGAACCGCTTCGACGTGTACCTGCACGACACGCCGACCCGGGCACTGTTCGCGCGGCCGGTGCGGACGGCCAGCCATGGGTGCATCCGGGTGGAGCGGGCCGATGACCTGGCCGTCCACGTGCTCGAGGACGAGGCGCAGGGATGGACCCGGCGGCGCCTCGACGACGCCCTGGACGCCGGCGAGACGCAGCGAATTTCCCTCACCCGGCCGCTACCCGTGTACATACTGTACTGGACGGCATTCGTGGAGCCGGACGGGTCGGTTCAGTTCCGGGCGGACGTCTACGGGCGTGACCGGCGGCTGGCCGCCGCGCTGGCCGAGGGGGATCGGAGTGGGCGAGATGACTGATCGGAACCGGGCGAGGCGGCGGTTCGTACGGCTCGGCGTCGCGGGAATGGCCGCCCTGCTCGTGCCGACCCGGGGCATCGCGGCGGAGGCCGGCACGCGGGTGCTCGCGCTGCGCAGCCTCCACACCGGCGAGTTCGTGCGGGCGACCTACTGGGCCGCCGGACGGTACCTGGGAGAGGGGCTGAGCCGGATCGACCGCCTCCTGCGCGACCATCGCACCAACGCGGTACACCCGATCGACCGGCGCCTGCTGGCGGTGCTGGACGAGCTCCATGGCCGGCTCGACACCCGCGAGCCCTTCGAGGTCATCTCCGGGTACCGGTCGCCGGCCACGAATGCCTCGCTCGTGTCGACCACGAGCGGCGTCTCGCCCACCAGCCTGCACGTGGTGGGCATGGCCATCGACATCCGGGTCCCGGGGCGCCTGCTTCGCGCCGTCCGCGACACCGCCATGGCACTCCGTGCGGGTGGGGTCGGCTACTACCCTGACTCGGACTTCGTCCACGTGGACGTCGGGCGGGTCCGCTCCTGGTCGCATTCCGCCTGATCCTCCGGGAGCCCGCCGGTCCCGGTTGGCGGGTGACCTACGGCCGGACCTCCGCGCCCCGGCTCCGCAGCCTCCGGAGGAGCTCGTCGTAGGAGGAGGTGCGGATGACGTTGTTGAATTGCCCACGAAAGTTGGCGACGAGACTGACTCCCTCGATGCTGACGTCGTAGATCCGCCATCGCTCTCCCTGCCTGAGCATCCGGTAGTCGATCGGCACCTCGGTGCCCTTCTCCGTGATGAGCCGGGTGGAGACGGTGGCGAAGTCGCCCTCGATCCGCGCGGCGGAGTACTGGATCCGCTCCCCGCCGTAGAGCTCGAGCTTCGACGTGTAGGTGCGCTCCAGCAGATCGCTGAAGAGCTCGACGAACTCCTTGCGCTGGGCCTCGGTGAGCGTCCGCCAGTGCTGCGCCATGGCCCGACGCGCGGTCTCGTCGAAGTCGAAGATCTCGTCGGCGATCTGTCTGAGCGCGCGACGGCGCTCCGCGGCCCGCGCTTCACCCTTGAGAGCCGGATCCTCCAGGACCTGGAGCACACGGTCGATGGCGCCCTTGAGCTGCTCGGTCGGACCCGACCCGGCCCCGCCGGCCCCCGGCGCCCAGCCGAGCGTGCAAGCCAGGCCGATCACCCCCAGGGTGAGGAATCGCTTCACTGGGAATGAACGGTGTAGCCGCGGCCTTCCATGCATCGAGTGTAGATCTCACGGTCGATGCAGTAGGGGGCGAGCAACTGCCCGCCACCGCTATCCGCGGTGATGGCGGACCGGAGACACGCGTTCTCGTCCCGCTCCCGGTCCGCCTGGGTGATGCCGGCCTTCTCCCAGGCGATGCGACCCGTCGCGCACCCCGCCACGAATATTGCCGCGGCGGCGAGCATCAGCGCTGCTGCGGTCGATCTCGTGTAGCGCATCGATCTCCCTCCTGTCAACGACCGAGGGCCTTCTCGCCCGCGCCGGCCTTCTCCGTGAGCACCTCGCGGATCTGCGCCAGCAGGGCGCGCTGGTCGAGCAGCACGGAGACGAGCTGTCCCGCCACGATCATGGTCCCCCCCACCAGGAGCCCAGCCAAGCTCACGACCAGGGCGGCCAGGATGCGCACCGCCGGGGAGAAGCGCTCGAACCCGTCGTCGCTCGAGAAGCCGAGCCACCACGCGAGGATCAGGGCGACTACGAACACGCCCCCGCCGACCATCACCGACGCCTGACCCCAACTGCGAGTGAATCGATAGCGCATCGCCTCTTCCTCCACCGCCGTATGAGCGAGCAAGCTTTGTGCCCTCCGCTCAAGTCCTTGCAAAGGCACGCGGGCTGACCTCGAGCGGGGCATCGAGCCCTCGGCGGTGCGGGAGATTACCGCCTCAGCTGAGGCGGCGATGCCCCGGGTACCGAGCCGGAGCGCAACGGTGGATGGAGGCTAATGTCCTGGATCGAGGGTGATCGATCACCACCACTCGACCCTGGCAGGGCAGATGCACATCGCACGAACTCGACCGCGTCGATGGAAGGAGGACCTCCCATGAAGCATCCGAAGAGAGCGATCACCCGAGCCGTGCGAACCAGGAATCCGAAACGCCCGGGGCGGGCCGGGCGCGAGCTGGAAGAGGCCGGCTGGCCGGAGGGGGTCGTGCGGGTGCGCGACGTCATGACCCGTCCGGCCGTGACGTTCCGTGAGGGGATGCTCGTCGGTGCCGCAGTCAAGGCCATGCGGACCCGGAATATCCGCCACGCGCCGGTATTGGACGACACCGGGCATCTCGTCGGCATCGTAAGCGACCGCGACCTGCGCCAGACGGTTCTCAGCCCCGCCCTCCGCGACGCGTTCGAGGATCTGGATCGGGCGCTCCGGACCCAGACCGTCAAGGACGTGATGACCTGGGGCGTGATCACCACGAAGCCGGATGCCTTGCTGCGTGAGGTCGCGCGGCTCATCCACGCCAACAAGATCGGGGCCGTGCCGGTCGTGGAGCACGATCGGGTGATCGGCATGCTCGCGGCCGGCGATGTCCTGAAGACGGTGGTCCGGATGCTCGACGAGGGCGTGATCTCGTTCCCGGGTCGCTGGGGCGCCGAGGCCTGACCCCCGGGCGCGTGATCGCCGCCGGCAGGTGAGACCGGCGGCGAGCCGCGCGATCCAGGAGCGTGCGGAGCGAGACTCGTGAAAGAGGAGCGATGCGGGTCGCAGACCTGATGACCGGTCCGGTGATCACGATCGGCCACGACGCGACGATCGCGGATGCGTGGAGCATCCTCCGCTCCCGGCAGGTGCGCCATCTCCCGGTGCTCGATAGCGACCGCCGGCTCATCGGGATGGTCACCGACCATGATCTGCAGCTGGTGATCCTCGGATGGTGCCTGCAAGAGGAGCCGGACCGGTTGGTCGGGACCCTCGGCCGTCTGAGGACCAACGAGATCATGACCTGGGGCGTGATAACCGTGGGACCCGACGCGGACATTCGCGACGCCGCCCGCATCATGCACGAGCACAAGCTCGGCGCCCTGCCGGTGGCCGACGCCGGCCGGGTGGTCGGGATCCTCACGGCCACCGACGTCATTCGGGCCGTCGTGGGATCCCCAGAAAGTACCGGCCCAGGATAGGAGCCCCGCCAGCCGGTGACGGGTCAGGGCCGTCGGGCCACCTCCGAGGCCGGGTTGGCCTGCGCGGTGAGCGCCTGATGGATCTCGACCAGGAGCTCGCGCTGGTCGAGGAGCACGGAGACGAGCTGCCCCGCGACGATCATGGTGCCCCCGACGACCAGGCCCGCGAGGCTCACGATCAGGCCGGTCAGGATGCGGCTCGCCGAGGCGAAGCGCTCCAACTCGGGCTCGCTCGAGAAGCCGAGCCACGACGCGACGAGCACGGTCAGCACGATCACCCCGGTCCCGACGACGACCGAGGCCCGGCTCCAGATACGGGTGAATTGATAGCTCATGATCTCGTCCTCCAGAGGGAGAGCAAACCCCGTGCCTGGCGCTCAAGTGCTGACGAGGGCAGACCAGGCGATCCTCCGGCGACCGGGACGCTCAGCTCGACCGGGGGAGTCACCGCCCCAGCTGGGGCGCGCGTGCCTCCATGCTCGCATCAGAAGTGTCCGTGATCGTGGGCGCCTCGCCTGGCAGTCGAGTTGCAGGCGATGGAGCGTGTGATCATGAAGACGCCGCCGCCTTCCGGGATGGAGGAGCTGCTCGCGCGGGCGGCGAAGCCGGCGGAAGAGGCCCTGCGCCTGCATCCCTTCTACCGCGGCAAGCTGCAGGTGATGCCGAAGTGCGCGATCCGTGGCTTGTCGGACCTGGCGATCTGGTACTCGCCCGGTGTGGCCGCCCCGTGCCGGGCCATCCAGGCCGATCCAGAGCAGGTGTACGCCCACACCAACAAGGGCAACTCGATCGCGATCGTGACCGACGGCACGCGAGTGCTCGGCCTCGGCGACATCGGCCCCGAGGCCAGCCTGCCGGTCATGGAAGGCAAGGCGATGCTCTTCAAGTACCTCGGCGGCGTCGACGCGGTGCCGATCTGCCTGGCGACCAAGGATCCCGACGAGCTGACGCGCGCGGTCAAGCTGATCGAGCCCGCCTTCGGGGCGATCAACCTGGAGGACATCGCCCAGCCCAAGTGCTTCCGCGTGCTCGACGCGCTCCGGCGGGACCTCCGCATTCCCGTCTGGCACGACGATCAGCAGGGGACGGCCACCTGCCTCCTGGCCGGACTGCTCAACGCCCTCAAGGTTGTCGGCAAGGACCTGGGCCGGGTGCGGATCGTGATGGTCGGAATCGGGGCGGCGAACGTCGCGGGATATCGCCTGCTCACCACCAGCGGCGTCGAGCCGGGCGCCATCGTGGCGTGCGACCGAGCGGGCATCCTGCATCGGGGGCGGCACGATATCGAGGCCGAGCAGGCGCGCTTCCCGGACAAGTGGCGCGTGTGCCGGGAGAGCAACGCCGACGGCCTGGTCGGCGGCATCGCCGACGCCCTCCGCGGCGCGGACGTCTGCGCGGCGTTCTCGGCCTCCGGGCCCGGGATCATCAAGCCCGAGTGGGTGGCGGGCATGGCCCGCGACGCCATCGTGTTCGCCTGCGCGAATCCGGTTCCGGAGATCTGGCCGTGGGAGGCCAGGGCGGCGGGCGCCCGCGTGATCGCGACGGGGCGGGGCGATTTTCCCAACCAGCTCAACAACTCGCTGGTCTTCCCGGGCCTGTTCCGGGGCGCTCTCGACGTTCGCACCCGGGCCATCACGGACGGCATGGCGCGGAGCGTCGCCCGGGAGCTGGCGCGCTTCGCCGAGTCACGGTCGATCCACGACGAGGACATCCTGCCGCGCATGGACGAGTGGGACGTCTTTCCCCGGGTGGCCGCCGCGGCGGGAGTCGCGGCCCAGGAGGACGGTGTCGCGGTCTTATCGAAGGACTGGGAGCGGCTCTACACCGACGCGGCCAGGACCATGCGGGAGGCGCGCGAAGCGGTCGCGCTCCTCATGCGCGAAGGCCTCATCGCGAATCCACCGAGCGCATGACTCCTGGGGCCGGAACGCCTCAGCCGGGGAGCCGCAGACCCAGCGGGCCCCGGGAGATCGCGGCTAACATCCCGGTTCGGAAGCGGTCGCAGACGTGGGGCGTTGGCAGGCCGGATGCACTCTCAGGGAAGCGGAGGAGCGATCGAGCCATGACCCGAGCCCGACGGACCCGCAGTGCCAGGCGTTCGGTCCGGCGAAGGGAGCACAAGATGAAGGTCAGGGACGTGATGGCCAAGGACCCGCTGACGATCGAGCCGGAAGCGGCCGTGGGCACGGCGCTGGACGTCATGCGGACGAAGCACGTTCGTCACCTGCCGGTCGTGGATGAAAAGGGAGCGCTGATGGGAATCGTCACCGACCGCGACCTGCGGCACGCCGCCTTCGCGCCCGCGGTGCAGGAATACCTCTCGGTCCGGGCCCGACGGCTCGCGCGGCAGCTGGGCGAGACCCTGGAGAACCTGCGGGTGAGGGACGTGATGACGTGGGCCGTCGTCACGACGGCTCCGGAGACCCCGGTGCTCTCCGCGGCCCTCATCATGTTCGAGAGCCGCGTGGGCAGCCTGCCGGTCATCGAGCGCGGCCGGCTCGTCGGCCTGCTCACCGAGCAGGACGTGCTGAAGGCCCTCATGATGGAGGGCCGGGTCGCCGAGTTCGTCGGCGGCTACATGTGGTAGCAGCAACGGCCACAGGAGGACGTGATGGCAAAGGCGAAGACCGGGGCGTCTCGTTCCCGCAAGGCGGGTCGGCCTCCCGAGGTGCGGGTGCTGGCCCCGCGTGTCGCGCGGCGGATGAAGAGCGCCCGGGCCGCCTTCCGCAAGGACACGACGATTCACCAGGCCGCCGAGGGACCGCGCGTGCTGTGGGGCGTCACCAAGCCCAAGGTCAAGAAGGGGTAGATCCTCCCGGATCTACCACTTCACGTCCCGCACCCCGATCCAGTAGCCCACGTGGCTCGCCAGGATGTGACCCGTGGCGCTCAGGAGCAGGATGATCGCCACGTCGGACCATGACAGGGCCGCCTGACCCCAGACCAGGATGAGCGCCCCGAGTACGAAGTCCACCTGGTCCCATGGGATCCAGGGCTTGCCCGGGGCGATTCCCAGGCGGCGCTTCACGAAGCTCTTCGCGGCGTCGCCCGCCATGGCCCCGGCGCCGAATCGAAGACCGAGCGCGAGCCAGCGGTCGTGCGCGACGAGCCCGCCCGGCCAGGCGATGTGCGACTGGGCGAGCGTGACGACCACCGCCGCGAGGACGCCCGCCCCGAAGCCGACCACGGTCTTGTGACTGCCGAGCCACCGCACGCTGATCGGCCGGTTCCATCCCCGCCAGTAACGGACGAGGGGCGGGGTCATGTTGGCGATGTAGGCCGGAGCCATGAAATACACGAGTCGGCCGACGCGCGACAGGCAGGTGGCCATGGTGGACATGGGGCTGGGGCAGCTTGCCATGCCCGGCCCGGAAGGGCCAGGCGTGGCGCGGCCGACCCACGAGAGGCGGTGGCGCCTCGCCCGCTCGGTCTCGGGCGGGGCGGCGAGATTCCCAGGACCTCGATTTTCCTGGCCTTCCCCCTCGGCATCGCCCATGCACTCCATGAGCCACGGGCGACAGGGCCGCCGGCCCTGCGGAGCGCCATCGCGAAGTTCAAATAGCAACGACCCTGAACCAGCCTAGAGGAGACGACGATGTACAAGCGCGCACTGGTCGCACTCGATGGCTCTCCGGTGGCCGAGACCATCATCCCGTTCATCCTGGACATCGCCGGGCCCCTGGACCTGGAGGTGACCCTCCTCCGCGTCCTCCAGCCCCTCCCGCCGATGGTGCTCGAGGGCTCGCCATACCTGTCGGCCGAGGACCCGGCCGCGCGGCGGATCGACGCGGAGGAGTACCTCGCCCCGGTGGCGGTCGAGCTTCGGAACAAGGGCGTGCGTGTCACGACCGCGGTGCGCAGCGGCGGGCCGGCCGAGGAGATCGTGGCGGCCGCGCGTGCGGCCGGGGCCGATCTCATCGCGATGTCCACCCACGGCCGTGGCGGCCTCGGACGCCTGATCTTCGGGTCGGTGGCCGAGGCCGTGCTGCGGGAGGCGGAGATCCCCGTGTTGCTGATGCGGACCACGGAGGCGGAGGTGGCGCGACGCAGGTCGCGTGAAGCCGTGATGTGACGCCGGGCCGTGGCGCCCTGGTCCCCGAGCCATGCCGCCCGCGGAGATCGGGGCGCCGCTCACCGGATCACCGTGCCGGCAGCGTCCTCCGGAGCGAGAAGGCCACCGCCACCAGCAGGGCGCCGAAGCCGAGCGCGTAGATGCCCAGGGCACGGACGACCGACGGCTGCGCGGCGTGGGGCAGGATCAGGATGACCACGGCCAGGAACAGCGAGAACACGCCGCCCGTCGCCAGCAGCCAGTAGCCGGCTCCCCGGCGGGGCAGGCGGACGGCCGCGGTGATCTCAAGGGCCCCGGTGAGGAGACCCCAGGTGGCGATGGCGAGCACCAGCTCGCGGGGTACGAGCGGCCACGCCAGGGCGAGCCCACCCACCGCGACGCTCACCGCGCCCTCGAACAGGACCGGCCAGGCCGCGAAGGGCGTCCGTGTGACCCAGAGGGCCGACGCGATAGCCCAGCCGCCGTCGAGCAGCGCGTAGACACCGAAGAACGCGACCAGCACGTTCAGGGACGTGGCAGGCCGGAGAAGGAGCAGGGCGCCGAACAGGATCGCGAGCGCGCCCCGGGCAACGATCATCCACCAGTTCTTGCCGAGCGTGACGAGAAGGAAGTGTCCGTGGGGCCTATCGCTGATCATCTTGGTCTCCGGGTTGGGGTGGGAGGATCTGGTGGCGGTCGACTGCCGGCTCGCCCGAGCGGCGGATGATCTCGGCCCGGCTGCGGTCGCGCAGGCGGACCATGGCCGGCCAGCCATCACGCTCGGGGGCGATCGGGGCACCGACCGCCACCGTGACCGGCCCGGGGCGTGGGAGCCAGCTGTCATCGGGCAGGATCTCGCGGGTTCCCCGGATCGTGACCGGGATGACCGGGCACCCGGTCTCCACCGCCGCCTTGAAGCCGCCCAGGCGGAACGGCAGGATGCCCGGCGCCCGCACGAACGTGCCCTCCGGGAACACCAGCACCGAGAAGCCGTCGCGCAGGGCCCGGGTCACCCGTAGGGCGTCGGCCACGCTGCGAGAGGTCGGCCCGCGCTCCACGGTCAGGTGTCCGACCTTGCGGATGATGCTTCCCACGACCGGCGTGGTGACGAGCTCTTGCTTGGCCACGAACCGGAACGGGATCGGCAAGGTCGCGAGGAGCGCGACCACGTCCAGGTAGCTCCCGTGGTTCGCGGCCAGCACGAGCGGTCCGCGCGCGGAGAGGTGGTCGGCTCCCTCCAGCCGAAGCGAGCAGCCGGAGGCCGTGAGCATCAGGCGACACCAGCCTCGGACCATCCGGTCGGCCGTGGGGCCGGTCGGGGCGAGGCGCACGGCCAGCCAGAGCGGCGGGACGGTGAGCAGGAGCAGTGAGCCCAGGTAGCCGGCGCGGACGAGAGCGGGCAGCCGGCCGGCGGCCCGGCCCGCCCGCGCCCCGAGATCGCCCAGGAGCAGGCGCGCCCACTGCGCCGCGACCGTCCGCCCCGGGCGGCCCAGGGTGCCCTTCACGTAGACGGCGCGGGTCGCGCTGCGCCGGACCTTGCCGCTGGAGGTCTTGAGCACGGCGTGGGGATCCGCGATCACGACCACGTCGGCCGGGATCCCGAGCGCGGCCACCACCCGGTCCATCACCGCGGCCCGGAGCTGCTCCCGCTCGGGGCCCGGGCGCGTCCGGGTCTCCGCGACGACCACCAGCCGCTCGGTTCCCACGCTCGGGTCGTGGACGCCGAAGGCGGCCACGCAGCCCTTCCGGATGCCCGGGACGGCGCCCACGATGTCCTCGACCTCCTGCGGGTAGAGATTGCGTCCCGCCTTGATGATGAGATCCTTCTGCCGCCCGGTGACGTACAGCTCGCCGTCGGCCCAGTAACCCAGGTCTCCCGAATCCATCCACCCGTCGTGTCGCGCCGCCCGGGTCGCGGCCGGGTTCCGCCAGTAGCCGTCGGTGACCGAGGGGCCGCGAAACTCGATCCGGCCCTCGACCCGCTCGCCGAGCGGCCGGCCCGCCCGATCGACCACGCGCACCTCGTGTCGCGGCAGGGGCGGGCCGCACGAGACGAAGCGCAACGGCGCCGGCTCGTCCGGCGCGGCGGGGACGGCCCGGCCCGCCTCCTGGAAGGTCGTCCGGCCGATCGTGTCCACACGCGGGGCCCCCGGCGGCGGGATCGTGAGGGCCACCGAGGCCTCGGCGAGCCCGTAGACCGGGCACATCGCGCTCGCCCTGAACCCCCGCGGGCCGAAGCGCAGGGTGAACCGGTCGATCGTCGCCGGGCTGACCGGCTCCGAGCCGTTGAGCGCGAGGCGCCACGACGACAGATCGAGGCCACCGACCTCCTCGTCGGTCAGCCGCCGGGCGCACAGATCGAAGGCGAAGTTCGGAGCGGCGGAGATGGTGGCGCGGTGGGCGTGGATGGCCTGCAGCCACCGGGCGGGACGGGCGAGAAAGGCCAGCGGGGAGAGGATCGCGATCGGGATGCCGAAATAGAGCGCGCCCAGCCAGGATCCGATCAGACCCATGTCGTGGTAGAGCGGCAGCCAGCTCACGGCGACGTCGTCGGGACGCACCCGGATCGCCTCGCCGATCGCCCGGAGGTTCTCGAGCAGGTTCCCATGGGAGAGCAGCACGCCCTTGGGCTCCCCGGTGCTCCCGGAGGTGTACTGGATCAACGCGGGGTCCCCCGATCCCCCGCGCTCGCTGGCGCCGGGCCCCCCGGACCGCGCGAGGTCGGGGGCGGCCACGACGTGCCACAGCGACGGCACGCGGGAGCGGAGCAGCGTGGCCACGCGGAGGGCCTCCGGGAACGTGATGATCGCTCGCGCGGCCGAGTTCCGCAGGATGCCGGTCTGGCGACGGGCGTAGTCCTCGATCAGGTCGCGCCGGAACGGCGGGTAGATGGGCACGGGCACCGCCCCGGTGAGCAAGACCCCGAAGAAGGCGTGGAAGAAGGCCTCTTCGGTCCTGAGCATGATCGCCACCGTGTCGCCCCGGCCGAGCTTCCGCTCTCGCAGGGAGGCCGCGACCGCGTGCGCCCGCTGCCAGAGCGAGCCATAGGTGATCGGCCGCTCCTTCCCATCGTCGTCCCGCAGGAAGATGTGAACGCGCTCGGGCGAGGCGTGGGCGTGCCAGTCGAGCGCCTCGACGAGCGATCTCGCTTGTGCCGGCGCCGGAGTGGCCTCGCCGACCGGCGCGCGAGGCGGCGGCATGGTCTCGACCCCCGGGGGCTCGGCGCCCTGGATGGCGGTGACCAGATCGCGCGGGCTGACCGCCTCCGCCATCACCGCGTCGGGCAGACGTATTCCGTAGCGCTGCTCGAGCCGCACCAGCAGCTCGACCCGCTCGAGGCTGCCGATGCCGAGGTCTCGGTCGAGCGCGTCGTCGAGCCCGACCGGCCGGTCGCCGGACCGGCCGCCGAGCTCGTCGACGAGCACCGAGACGATGCCGAGGACGTCGCGCGCGACCGCCCGCGGGTCCTGCCGGATCGCGTCCGCGGCCAGCACGGTCGCGCTTCGCCGGGCCTACGAGACCCGGCGAAGCCCGGCCGAGAGGGCCCCGGCCATGTGGCCCATCTCGTTGCCGAGGAGCATGAGCACGTCGTCCATCGTGATGACGCCGACCAGCGCGCCACTGCCGGTGACGACGGGGAGCCGGCGGACGCCGGTCTTGGCGAAAGTCCTGGCCGCGTCGAAGATCCCGAGATCCTGCCGGATCGTCACCGGCTTCTTGACCATGACGTCGCCGACCCGGACCTCCTCGGGATCCATCCCGCGGGCCACGACCTCGACGACGATGTCCCGGTCGGTCAGCATCCCGACCGGCCGTCCGGCGTTGACGACCACGAGGGATCCGACGTTCTTGGATCGCATCGCTCGCGCGGCTTGATCCACCGTCATCTGGGCCGACGCGGTCACCACTGGCTTGGTGCAGATCTTCCCGAGCATGGCATTCCTCCTGTGAGTGAGAGTGGGTCGGCCCATCGTGGTGCAAGGCAGATGCCGATGGAAATGCTCGCTAGATCGGGCCTTCCGGCGTCACGCGCTGGGGCGGGCGGGCCTCACCGGGGCGCGCGTGCCTCGGCAACTCGTCCGCGCGCCCGCGCCAAGCGGTTGAATTGGCGCGGCTTCTACCTGGCACTCACGATGCACCTGGAGCCCGGCGGGTAGGTTGAGAGGAACGTTCTCGCCAAGAGGAGGATCGATGATGCGCATGTTGATGCCGTGGACGGGGATGGCGAGTCTGAAGCAGGAGATGGATCGGGCGTTCGACCGGGTCTTCGAGAGCAAGTGGGAGGACTTCCCGGCGCTCGGTGACTGGGCTCCGAGCATGGACATCTCGGAGACGAAGGACAGCCTGGTCGCGAAGATCGAGGCGCCCGGCATGGAAGAGAAGGACATCCAGATCTCGCTCCAGGAGAACCTCCTGACCATCAAGGGGGAGAAGAAGCAGGAGAAGGAAGAGAAGGACGAGCGCTATCACCGCGTGGAGCGGACCTACGGGTCGTTCACCCGCAGCGTGCGCCTGCCGGTGGCGGTGGACGCGAGCCGGGTGACCGCGAGCTTCAAGAATGGCCTGCTGACCGTGACCCTGCCCAAGACGCCGGCGGCCAAGGGCACGATGATCCCGATCAAGGCCGAGTAGCCGGATCCGGACGAGCGGGAGGTGATGCTCCGATGCTGAGCGAGGACCGGGAGCGCATGGTCGCGACCCAGATCGAGGCCCGGGGCATCACCGATCCGCTCGTGCTCGACGCGATGCGGACCGTCCCGCGGGAGCGCTTCGTGCCCGCCTCGATGGAGCGGTTCGCCTATGACGACGGCCCGCTGCCGATCGGCAAGGGCCAGACCATCTCGCAGCCGTACATCGTGGCGGTCATGACCGCGGCGGTCGGGATCAAGCCCGGCGAGCGGGTGCTCGAGATCGGGACCGGCTCCGGCTATGGCGCGGCGGTCCTGGCCCGGATCGCGGGCGAGGTGTACACGGTCGAGCGGGTCGGGGAGCTGGCCGAGACGGCGCGCCGGCGGCTGGCGGAGCTCGGATACGACAACGTCCACGTGCTCGAGGGCGACGGCAGCCTGGGCTGGCCCGAGCACGCCCCCTATGAAGCGATCCTGGTGACCGCGGGTGGGCCGCGCGTGCCCAAGGCTCTCCTGCACCAGCTCGCGGTCGGCGGCCGGCTGATCATGCCGGTGGGCACGGACCCGCGCAGCCAGCGGCTCGTCCGGGTGACCCGGACCGACGCACACGAGTACGAGCACGAGAACCTGGAGTACGTGGCATTCGTCCCACTGATCGGGGCCGAGGGCTGGCCCGAAGGAGGCTCCACATGTACAAGCACATCCTGATCCCCACCGATGGGTCCACGCTGTCCGAGCTGGCGATCCGGCAAGGCATTCTCTTCGCCAAGAGCATGCAGGCGCGGGTGACCGCGATGACCGTCTCGATCCCGTTCCACGCCTTCGCGCTCGATCCGGTCATGGTGAGCGACACCCCCGGGCAGTACGAGCAGCACTGCGAGGCGCTGGCCGAGAAGTGTCTCGGGATGGCCAAGGCCGAGGCGAGCGTCGCGGGCGTGCCCTGCGAGACGCTCCACGTCCGGGCGCCCCACCCCTACGAGGCGATCATCGACACCGCCCGCAAGGGGGGCTGCGACCTGATCTTCATGGCCTCCCACGGGCGGAAGGGCATGTCGGCCCTGGTGCTCGGCAGCGAGACGATGAAGGTGCTCACCCACAGCAAGATCCCGGTGCTGGTCTGCCGGTGAGGGAGGCGGGCACCATGCCTGAGCTGTTCGTGATCGGCGACGAGACGACGCACGTCGTGGGCGACGCGAGATGCCCGGAGTGCCTGGAGGAGTATCCGGAGCCCTGCCCCTGCGGCGGGCTGATCCACGCCGCCTCCGGCGAGGAAGACGCTGCAGGGACCGACTGGCCGGCGACCCGCTGCGACCACTGCGGGCGCTCCGAGGAGGAGCTCGACTGATTCCGCTGATCACGACCCAGGGGCTCTCGAAGGACTATTCCCTCGGCGACCACACGGTGCACGCGCTGCGGGGCGTCTCGGTCGAGATCCGGGCCGGGGAGATGGTGGCGGTCATGGGCCCGTCCGGCTCCGGGAAGTCGACGTTCATGACGATTCTCGGGTGCCTCGACACGCCGACGGCGGGGCGGTACCTGCTGGAGGGCCGCGACGTGTCGAGCCTCGACGACGATGCGCTGTCGGCCATCCGGCACCGGCGCGTCGGCTTCGTGTTCCAGCAGTTCAACCTGCTCCCGCGCATCACGGCCCAGGCCAACGTGGAGATGCCGCTGCTCTACGGGGATGTCCCCGGGCGCGAGCGCCGGGAGCGGGCGCGGCGCAAGCTCGCGATGGTCGGGCTCGAGCGGTGGGCCCAGCACCGGCCCGGGCAGCTCTCGGGAGGCCAGCAGCAGCGGGTCGCGATCGCGCGCGCCCTCGTCAACGATCCCATCCTCCTCCTGGCCGACGAGCCGACCGGCAACCTCGACACGCGCACCAGCGCCGAGATCATGGCGGTCGTCCAGGACCTGCACCGGGCCGGTCTCACCATCGTGCTCGTGACCCACGAGCCCGACATCGCGCAGTTCGCGCAGCGCGTGCTGAGCTTCCGCGACGGCGAGCTGGTCGGCGACGAGCGGATCGAGCACCCCCGGGACGCCCGGGCCGGGCTCGCGGTGGACGCGGGGCGGGCGGCGTGAAGATCGGCGCCACGCTGCAGATGGCGTCGGCCGCGCTCCGGAGCAACCGGCTCCGGACCGCCCTCACCGCGCTCGGGGTCATCATCGGGGTGGGGGCGGTGGTGACCATGATGGCGGTCGGGGCGGGCGCGCAGGTCCGTGTCGCCGAGCAGATCCGGAGCCTCGGCTCGAACCTGATCATCGTGATGTCGGGCTCCATCACCTCGGGCGGCGTCCGCCTCGGCTCGGGCAGCCTGCTCACGATCACCGAGGACGACGCCCGCGCGATCCAGCGGGACGTGCCGAGCGTCGAGGCGGCCGCGCCCACGGTGCGGGGCGGCGTCCAGGCGGTGGTCGGCAACAGCAACTGGTCGACCGCGATGCAGGGCGTGACCCCGGAATACTTCCAGGCCCGCGACTGGGGCGTGACCACCGGCCGGCTCCTCACCGCGGAGGACGTCGACGCCGCCGGGAAGGTGATCCTGCTCGGGCAGACGGTGGCCGACAATCTCTTCGGGGGCAGCGACCCGCTCGACCAGACGGTGCGGATCAAGACGGTGCCGTTCACCGTCGTCGGCGTGCTGGCCCGCAAGGGGCAGAGCGCCCGGGGCGAGGACCAGGACGACACGGTGATCATCCCCATCTCGACCGCGAAGAAGAAGGTCCTGGGGGTGAGCCCGGCCAACGCCCGATCGGTGGGCGGCATCCTCGTCAAGGTCGCCGATCCCGCGCGCATGGGGGAGGCCGAGCTGCAGATCCGCGAGCTGCTCCGGCAGCGGCATCACCTGCAGCCCAACCAGGACGACGACTTCGCGCTCCGGAACCTGGCCGAGGTCCTGGCCAGCCAGGAGGCGTCTTCCCGCGTCCTCAGCCTGCTCCTGGCCGCGGTGGCCGCGGTCTCGCTGGTGGTGGGCGGCATCGGGATCATGAACATCATGCTGGTCTCGGTGACGGAGCGGACGCGGGAGATCGGCCTGCGCCGGGCGGTCGGCGCGCGGCGCCGGGACATCCTGGGCCAGTTCCTGATCGAGGCGGTGTTCGTGTCCCTGGCCGGGGGCCTGATCGGCATCGTGGTCGGGGCCGCCTCGTCCTACGTGATCGCCTACTTCTTCGAGTGGAGCGTGCTGGTCTCGTGGTCGGCCGTCCTGCCTGCGTTCCTCTTCGCCGCCGCGGTCGGGATCTTCTTCGGCTACTACCCGGCCCGGAAGGCATCCCGGCTCAACCCGATCGAGGCGCTCCGCCATGAGTGAGACCGGCTTCATCAAGTGGCTCCGCGAGATCCGGCTGGACGATGTCCCCCGGGTCGGCGGCAAGACCGCTTCCCTCGGCGAGCTCTACGGCGAGCTCGGCGCCGCCGGCGTGCGCGTGCCCAACGGGTTCGCGATCACCGCGACCGCCTACCGGGCCCTGCTCGACGGCGATGGACTGCGCGACCGGCTCGCGCGCATCTTGAAGGACGTCACCGGCGAGGACGTGGCGGCGCTGGCCGCCGCCGGCGCTCGCCTGCGCGCGCTCGTCGAATCGGCCCCGCTCCCGCCCGGGCTCGCGGAGGAGATCGTCTCCGGCTACCGGACGCTCGCGCGCGAGTACGGCGCCGAGCTGGCGGTCGCGGTTCGATCGAGCGCGACCGCGGAGGACCTGCCGCAGGCGAGCTTCGCGGGCCAGCACGAGAGCTATCTGGGGGTCCGGGGCGAGACCGCGCTGCTCGCCGCGTGCCGGCGCTGCTTCGCCTCGATCTTCACCGATCGCGCCATCGTCTACCGTATCCAGAACGGCTTCGATCACCTGAGCGTGGCCCTGTCGATCGCGGTCCAGAAGATGGTCGCCTCGGACCGGGGCAGCTCGGGAGTCATGTTCACGCTGGATCCCGACAGCGGGTTCCCCGACGTGGTGCTGGTCAACGCGGCCTGGGGCCTCGGCGAGGCGATCGTGCAGGGCCAGCTCGATCCGGACGAGTTCTGGCTCTTCAAGCCGACGCTCCGGGCGGGCCACGACGCGCTGCTGAAGCGGAAGATCGCGCGGAAGACCTGGAAGCTCGCGCTGGCCCCCGACGGGCGGCCCGCGAAGGTCCCGGTGCCGGCCGAGTCGCAGCGCGTCGCCAGCCTGACCGCTCCGGAGGCGCTCGAGCTGGGGCGCTTCGCGCTGGCCATCGAGGCCCACTACTCCCGGCGTGCCGGGCATCCGGTGCCGATGGACATCGAGTGGGCGAAGGACGCCGACGACGGCCGGCTCTACATCCTGCAGGCGCGACCCGAGACGATTCACGGATCGAAGCAGGGCGCTGGGCGGAGAGCCCCCCTCGAGATCTTCGCGCTGCAGCCCGGCGGCCCCCGCGAGCGGCTCGCCGTCGGCGCGGCGATCGGGCAGCGGATCGGGGTCGGGGCCACGCGGCGGCTCGACGGGCCGGGCGACCTGGAGGCCTTCAAGGCCGGGGAAGTGCTCGTGGCGTCCATGACCGATCCCGACTGGGAGCCGATCATGAAGCGTGCGGCCGCGATCGTGACCGACCGCGGGGGCCGTACCTGTCACGCGGCCATCGTCAGCCGAGAGCTCGGCGTCCCGTGTGTGGTCGGCACCGGCAACGGCAGCGAGGTGCTCGCCGACGGGCAAACGGTGACCGTGTCCTGCGCCGAGGGGGAGGCCGGCTCTGTCTATCGCGGGGCGCTGCCCTTCGAGCGGCGGCAGGTGGACCTGGCCACCATGCCGAGGACCACGACCCGCGTGATGCTCAACGTGGGCAATCCCGGCGAGGCCTTCCGGCTGGCCGCCCTGCCCAACGACGGGGTGGGGCTGGCGCGCATCGAGTTCATCATCGCGAGCTTCGTGCGGGTGCATCCGCTCGCCCTGCTCCATCCGGAGCGCGTCGCCGACGCCGCGGCGCGGGCCGAGATCGACGCGCTGACGGCGGGGTATGCCGACCGCGGGGAGTACTTCGTGGAGCGACTGGCCGAGGGCGTCGGCATGATCGCGGCCGCCTTCTACCCCAAGGACGTGATCGTGCGCCTCTCGGACTTCAAGTCGAGCGAGTACGCGGGCCTCCTGGGTGGTCGCGGCTTCGAGCCCGAGGAGGGCAACCCCATGCTCGGGTTCCGGGGCGCGTTCCGGTACGCGCACCCGCGCTACCGTGAGGCGTTCGGGCTCGAGTGCCGCGCCCTGCGGCGGGTCCGTGAGCAGATGGGCCTCACCAACGTGAAGCTGATGGTCCCGTTCTGCCGGACCCCGGCCGAGGGCCGGCGGGTCCTCGACCTCCTCGCGGCCAACGGTCTCGCGCGGGGTGGCAACGGCCTCGAGGTCTACGTGATGGCGGAGATCCCGTCCAACGCGATCCTGGCCGACGAGTTCGCGGCCCTCTTCGACGGCTTCTCGATCGGCTCCAACGACCTCACCCAGCTCGTGCTGGGCGTGGACCGCGACTCGGAGCTGGTCGCGCCCGAGTTCGACGAGCGCAATCCGGCGGTGCTCGCCATGATCGGCCTGATCATCGACGGGGCGCGGCGCGCGGGGCGGAAGGTCGGCATCTGCGGCCAGGCGCCGAGCGACTACCCGGAGATGGTCCGCTTCCTGGTGGGAAAGGGCATCACGAGCATCTCGCTCAACCCGGACGCGGTGGTGCGCGGGCTCGAGGCGGTCGCGGCGGCAGAGGCCGAGCGGCGGTGATGGCTTCGCTCGGGACCGTGATGCGGGCGGTGACCGTGAGTGCCCTGCTCCTCGCCGCCGCGCCGGCCGCGGCGGAGGACGGCGACTCGCCGGTGGCGCGCGGACGGCGCCTCTTCGAGACCCACGGCTGCTACGGCTGTCACGCCATCGGCGGCGTGGGCGCCACGACCGCGCCGAGCCTCTCGCGGGTGGGCGCCAAGTATTCGCGGGAGTACCTGTCCCGCTGGCTCCGGGACACGCCGGCGCGAGGGTCGGTGGAGCACATGCCGAAGATCCAGCTGGCCGGGCCCGAGCTGGAGACGCTGGCCGCCTATCTCAGCTCGCTCCGCGAGTTCTAGTGGCCGGTCAGCCTGCGCACGAGCTCGGGGCCGTTCTGCCACATCACGAGTAGCACGCCCATCAGGCTCTCGCCCGCGATCCAGCCCGAGGCCACCGGGAAGGTGAGCTCCTCCGACCACCGGGGGTACTTCTTCTCGGCCCACCAGCCCAGCCCGCCGCCCAGGAAGAACAGCAGGCCGTAGTGCCAGTGGAAGGTCCACGCCAGGCCGAGCCCGGCCGGTGACGGGAAGAGGTGCCGGCGCGCGGGGAACATCGCCGGCAGCACGGACAGGACGACGCCGACGCCGGCCCCGACCGCGATCGACCACGTCTTGACCGGGCCGAGCGCGAGGACGCCGTGGGACAGCGCGAGCGCGACCGCGCGCCACGCCTGGGCCGCGGGCGCGGGGAACTGGTCCCCACCCAGCGCGCTCGCGTCCGGCACGAGCAGCCGGAACGACAGCACGCTCACGAGGGTGCCGACGAAGATGCCGGCGAACTGGGCCACGAACTGCCGGCGCGGGTGCGCCCCGAGGAGATAGCCGCTCTTCAGGTCGGTGAGCAGGTCGGCGCTGCTGCTCGCGGCCGCGGCGGTGACCGCGGCGCTCATGAGGTTCACGTTCATGTTGCCGGGGCTCACCGCGCCGAAGAAGAGCTGGGTGATCTTCCCCATGGCGCCCACCGGCGTGGTGTCGGTCTCCCCGGTGACGCGGCACGCGACGAGGGCCAGCACGAAGGAGAGGAGCACCGCGGCCCCGGTCTGCCAGTACGGCATGCCGAACGTGACGTGGCCGAGCCAGGCGAGGCCGGCGAAGCCCACGACCTGGCCCCAGAGGAACCAGGAGGCGGGGGTCTCGATCGCGGCGAGCGGATCGTCCGCGGCCCGCCCGCGGCCGCTGAACATCGCGCCGAGATCGGCGAAGGCGCGGCGCGCGGTCCGCCACTGCATGGCGAAGGCGACGAGGCTCGAGGTGACCATGCACGCCACGCCGCCCCAGAGCGTCCACTGCACGAGCGTGCCGTAGCCCGAGCCCTCGATCACGCCCTGGTGCTGCAGCATGGGCACGAAGATCATCCACGCGCCGACGCTGCCGAGCAGCATGCTCCAGCCCACGTGCCAGCCGGTGATGGCGCCCGCCGCGACGAACATGGGTTCCCAGGAGAGCATCACGGTCCGCCCGATCCAGGCGGGCCCGAGCAGGCGCTCGTTGGCCGCCGCGATCCACGTGCCGACCATGAAGGGGGCGAGCTTCGGGCTCACTAGCACGAGGCCCTCGGCCCAGAACTTGCCGAGGACCGCGCCGAGGCCGGCCCAGCCGAGGGCCCGGGCCGAGCGCGCGCCGCGGTCGCCGACCGAGTGGAGCGCTCGGAGGGTCTCCGCCGCCGCGATGCCGCTCGGGAAGCGGAGCTGCTCGATGTTGATCATCTGGCGCTTCATCGGGATGGCCATGGTCACCCCGAGCACCGAGAGGAAGAAGATCCACGCGAGCATCACCGGGAGCGACAGCGCGCGGTCGTTGATCAGCATGTAGGCCGCGAAGGCGGAGATGAGCGTCCCGCCGGTGGAGTAGCCGGCCGCGCTCGCGGTGGACTGCATGCAGTTGTTCTCGAGGATGGTCATCGGCGTGCGCGCGAGGCCCAGCCGGTGCACCACGCTCCAGATCGCGTACGAGAGGATGGAGGCGGTGATGGCGACCCCGAAGCCCCAGCCCGCCTTGAGCCCGATGTAGAGATTAGTGAGGGAAAGCAGCCCGCCCAGCACCGAGCCCATGACCACCGCGCGCCACGTGAGCTGGGGCAGCCGGTCGCCGCGGCCGCGGTAGACCTGCTCGTACCACTGCCGCTCGATCTCCTCGGCGCTGCCCTGAAACCCGCGCACCGGGAGCGCGTCCGGCTCGGCCGCGAGGGGCGGGTGGCTCAGAAGCGCGACCAGGTGGGGTCGGGATCGAAGAGCGTGAGCGCCCGCGCGGCCACATCGGTGCCCGGGCCCAGGTCCTTCTGGTAGACCACCCCGTCGTGGCTGACGATGAAGGTCATCACGCCCGAGGCGCCGTACTCGGCCGGGTAGGCGACCAGCGCGAAGCCGCCGATCATGTTGCCGCGCACGACGTAGTCGTAGGCTCCGCCCGGCGCGCGCGCTCCCTGGGCCTTCACGATGCGGTAATAGTACCCCCAGTAGGGGATGCGCCCGCCACTCGGACGCTTCGTCGGATAGCCTTCCGCCTCGGCCCGGGCGACCAGCGCACCCAGCGGGCTCGGCGCCTCGTCGGGCGGCGCGTCCCAGTAGAGCCCGTCGCGCTTGCCGGGCGTGCTGCGGAACCGCTGCGCGTACTGCAGCAGGGCGTCCCCGTCGGGATCGCGCACGTAGTACTCGCGCTGGGCGTCGACGTAGGCCAGGCAGACCTGGACCGCGTTGAGCTCGTTCCGCCCGATACGCCGGTTGAGGATCTCTTCCCGACCCCGGGAGGTGTCGAACCACCAGCCCGCGGCGTCCTGGACGAGCGGGATCGGCATGGGCCACTCGTCTCGGCCGACCGTGAGGACGAGCATCCCCGGGCCGACCTCGGCGAGCCGGTGGGCCTCGTCGTAGCCGCGGACGAAGCGCTCCCGGCTCTGTCGATCGGCCACGTCGTCACCCGAGGCGACGAGCGCCCGGGCGTCCGGTCCGAGCACGCGCAGCAGCGTCGCGGTGTCGCTTGCTCGCACCGCCTGGACGAGGGCCGCGACGGCGGCCTCGGGAGACGGAAAACGCGTGGGTGCGGCCGGCGCGGCGCTCGAGCCCGCCGCCCACAGGAGGACCACCGCGAGCGCGATCCGCGCCGGAATCATCGCCGACCTCCGCCGCCCGGCGCCGCGCCGTGGCTCGGGCCGGAGGGGCCGGGTCGAGACGGGGCCGGACGAGACGGGGAAGATCGCGGAGCGGGCCTGGGCGGCGGGGCGATGTTTCGACGGCTCTCGCGGCCTCGATCGCTGTAGCTTCGCGTGTCCGGGCCGCGGCCGAGGCCTTGAAACGCGCCAGGCTCCCGTGGCGTGATGCCGGGCGCGATCGGGCGACTCGGCGCGGCGGTGCCGGGACCCCGCTCCGGCCTCGGTGCCGGGCCGGGGCGGACGTCGGCGCCCGGCGCGCGTCCGGACTGAGGGCCGGGACGGATCTCGGCTCCCGGCGCGCGCCCGGGCTGCGGCCGGCCCGCGTCCTCCCGCCCGCGGAACATCTCGCGGGCCGTCGGGTCCGGCACCACTTGCCGGCCGAACACGCGCTGCAGGCTCTCGGTGCGATACAGGACGCCGCGACGATGCTCGGGGCTGTGCTCCCACGGCAGGCGCTCCCCTCCCGGGATCAGCCTCCCGCGGATCAGCTCGCCGCGATCGCGGTCGACGTTCACGACGCGCGTGAAGCGCTGGTAGCGTCCGACGTCCAGGTCGAGCCGGTGGCGATGCCAGTCGCACCGGCCCCAGAGCGCCATGCCGACGACGATGCCGACGCCGAAGGTGAAGAAGCCGCCCACGATCCATCCCGGCGGGTAGTAGTAGTACGGCGGATAGGCCGGGTAGGGCCAGGGGCCGTAGACGACCAGCGGATCGTAGGCCGGCACGTAGACCACGCCGGGCTCGGCCGGCTCGATGCCGATGACCGGTGGCCCCTCGGCCGGCGCGGGCTCCACCGTGACCACCTGCTGCGGGGTCGTGGCGAGCGTGCCCTCGGCCTGGGCCCGAGCGCGGAGACGCTGGATCGCCTCCAT
Source organism: Methylomirabilia bacterium (assembly GCA_041497895.1). Taxonomy (GTDB): domain Bacteria; phylum Methylomirabilota; class Methylomirabilia; order Rokubacteriales; family CSP1-6; genus CAMLFJ01. The sequence goes on along the minus strand of JBGQHJ010000004.1, from coordinate 41,769 downwards.
CAGCTCTTCCCGCTGCCCCAGGGACGCGTCGCCCAGCTTCTGGGTCCACGCGAGCTGCTCGTTCATCATGCCGAGGACCTGGGGGAACGCGACCAGCGATTTCACGCTGTCGTCCCAGTTCTGGGCGGTGAGCGCCTCGTTCAGGGCCGGGCCGGTGAGCCCGGGATTGGCCTGGACGAATCGAGCGGCCATGACCACCTCGAGCGGATAGGTGGCCGCCATCAGCACCTGCGCCAAGAGCGGGTCGGGGTAGAGGGCGATCGGCGCGGCGATCTGCTCCAGCTCCTCCGGGGCGAAGGATCGGGGCGCGACCGGCTGCTGGGCAAGCAGCGGGAGCGGCGCGGCGAGCGCCAGGGCCAGCAGGCCCGCGAGGGTGTCCCGCAGACCGACGAGCCGCCAGCCGCGACCGCCTCGATGTCTCGTCGTCGCCTCCGATGGGCGTCAGGGCCGACGGTAGCCCATCGCCTCGCACACGCGGGCGGTGGCCATCCGGGTGGCCGCCTGCCGGGGCGGCACCCGATCGGCGCGCGCGCGCTCGAGGGTCTCGCGGGTGTTGGCGCGGATGCGCTCCTCGATGGCCGCCAGCGCCTGCGTCTCCGTGCCGCCGTGGTACTCGATCGCGGCGCAGATGACTCCGCCCGCATTGGCGATGAAGTCGGGGATGCTCAGGATGCCGTGGGCGTGCATCCACTCCTCGGCCGGCCCGGTGGCCGGGATGTTGGCGCCCTGGATCACCAGCCTGGCCTTGAGATCCTTCACGTTGTCGAGGGTGAGCGTGTCGGGTCGGGCGGCGGGAATCCACATGTCGCACGGGACGCCGATCAACGCCTCACGGGTGATCGCCCGGCCGCCCGCGAAGCCGGACAGCGGCCGTCCCGCCCGCTTGTGGGCGATCAGGGCGTCGATGCCGAGCCCGGCCGGTTCGTGGATGGCGCCGCGACTGTCGGAGGCGGCGACCAGTCTGGCGCCGCGGGCGGCGAGGAAGCGCGCCGCGTGCTGGCCCACCGCGCCGAAGCCCTCGACGGCCACCCGCGCGCCGGCGAGGGAGATCCCGGCCTCCGGCGCCGCGACCTCCGCCGCGACGGCCACGCCCAGGCCGGTGGCCCCGATCTCGTCGAGGGGGATGCCGCCGATCACCCGCGGAAGGCCGACCGCCCGGTCGATCTCGTCCTTGACCCACGCCATGCAGCGCTCGTCGGTGCCCATGTCGGGGCCCGGAATGTATTCCGTGAGGGAGCGGATCGCCCGCGCGAATGTCCGGACCCGGCGCTCCTTGTCCGCGGGATTGGCGGCGGGGTCGGCGACGATGCCGGCCTTGCCGCCACCGTGGGCCAGGCCGGCGGCCGCGTTCTTCATGGTCATGGCCCGCGCGAGCCGCGCCACTTCCGCGAGCGTCACGTCCGGGGCCATGCGCACCCCGCCGATGGCGGGGCCGCAGGCGACGTTGTCGACGACGACGATGGCCTCGAGGCCGGCCCGCGGCTCCCTGATCAGCACGACCTTGGCCGGGCCGAGCTCGTCGCCGCCGCCAGCGGTGAGGACGTCCATCGCCGGCTCGTCAGAGCAGCTTGACCAGGAAGTGGGCCCGGCGATTCCGCGCCCAGCAGCTCTCGTCGTGCTCGGTGCAGATCGGCCGCTCCTTGCCGTAGGAGATCGCGACCATGCGGACCGCCGGCACGCCGTGGGCCATCAGGTAGGTCATGGCGGCGCGGGCGCGCAGATCCCCGAGCCCCAGGTTGTACTCGCTGGTCCCGCGCTCGTCGGTGTGCCCCTCGATCAGGACGAGCGCGTTCGGGGTCGCCCGCAGCCACGCCGCGTTCTCGTCGAGCACGCGCGTGTCCTCGGCACGGATCTCGTGGGCGTCGAAGGCGAAGTAGATGTCGGCCAGCCGGGCGGCCGGGATGAACTCCTGGGGCGGCGGCGGTGAGCCCGTGGGGGTCAGGGCGCCTTCATCTGGAGGCTCCGTGGCGGCCACCGCGGGCGAGGGCTCGCGCGGGGATGCCGCGAGGTCCGGCTGACTGCTCTTCGCCGTCCCGCAGCCGGCGGCGGAGACCAGGAGAACCAGCAGCGCAAGGACGGGTATCGTGCTCATGCCCCTGTCATGGTGCAAGCGTGGTGCCCGGCCCCAAGCGCGCGCCGAATCGACGATCCGCTCCTCGCCCAGCCGGTCCGCCCGCACGGAATTCCCACGACAGTGGGGCAGGGGTGTCCCGCTCCGGTCGGGCCATGATCGCCATCCAACGGGGTCTTCCGAACCGGCCGGCGTGGCACTAGGATTGCTCCGGTACCGCTCACGTGTTCTTCAAGGCGCTCGCTTGCGATTTCGACGGCACGCTCGCAGTCGATGACCGGATCGGTCCGTCGGTGCGCGCCGCGCTCGAGCAGGCGAAGAAGGCGGGCCTCCGGCTGATGCTCGTGACCGGGCGCACCTTCTTCGAGCTCACGCGCGTGTGCGACTGCCTGGAGCTCTTCGACGGCGTGGTGGCCGAGAACGGCGCGGTGATCTACTATCCCGGCTCGGCGATGATCCGCGACCAGGGACCCCCGGTGCCCGGCCGGCTGCTCGGAGAGCTCGAGCGGCGGGGCATCTACTACCAGGTGGGCCGGGTCATCGTCGGCACCGGCCGTGGCGACGAGGCGGGGGTGCGCGAGGCGCTGCGCGCGGCCGACGTGACCCGGGACCTGATCCCGAACCGCGCCGCCCTCATGCTGCTGCCCTCCGGCGTGTCCAAGGGCTCCGGGGTCCAGCAGGTGCTGCGATTTCTCGAGCTCTCGCCGCACGACGTGCTGGCCCTGGGCGACGCCGAGAACGACCTCGCCCTCTTCGACGCGTGCGGCTTCAGCGCCTGCCCGGGCAACAGCATCGCGGTCGTCCGCGACCGCGTGGACTGGGTCTTGCCGGGCGGCGCGGGCGCCGACGTCGGGGCCGCCATCGCCGGGCCGGTGCTCGAGGACCAGCTCGCGGTGCAGCAGTCACCACGCCACCGGATCTCGCTCGGCTGGGGCGCGACCACCAGCGAGCCGATCACCATCCCGGCCCGCCGGATCAACGTGCTGATCCACGGCGATCCGCACTCCGGCAAGTCCTGGCTCGCCGGCGCCCTCGTCGAGCGGCTGGTCGCTGCGCGCTACGCGGTCTGCGTGATCGATCCGGAGGGGGACTACCGTGTGCTCTCGCGCCTGCCGGGCGTCGCGTGGGCCGAAGTGTCCGAGGCGGCGGACGTGGATCGGGTGCTGGATCATCTCCAGCACGTCCCCACGGCCTCGGCGGTCCTCGACCTCTCCACGCTGTCCCACGCCGAGAAGGTCCTCCTGATCGAACGGGCCCTGCGGCGCATCCGCGAGATCCGGCGGCGCGTCGGGCGTCCGCACTGGGTGCTGGTCGACGAGGCTCACTACCTGGTGCACGACGGCGGCATCGCGAGCGACGCGCTCGGTCTCGAGGACCGCGGCTTCTGCTTCGTGACCTACCGGCCGCGGTGGGTGCGCGCGGCCGTCATCCGGGCGGTGGACGTATTCGTCCTCGCGCGGACCACGGTGCCCGAGGAGCTCGCCTTTCTCCATTCCACCCTACCCGCCATCGACGGGAGCGAGGCGGTGTCGGCCGCGCTCTCGCGGCTGCCACGCGGGCAGTTCCTCATCGTCCAGCGCGACCCCGGCGGCCGGGCGACCGCGGTGACCTTCGTGGCCGCGCCGCGCCAGACGGTCCACGTGCGCCACCTGACCAAGTACGTGGATTCGCACGTGCCCCCGGGCCGCGAGTTCCTGTTCCGGGGGGCCGGCGGCCGGGTGCTCGGTTCGGCCAACAGCCTGCAGGCCTTTCGCCGCGTGGTGGCCATCACGCCGGAAGAGCTGCTCGCGTACCACGCCGAGCGCGGCGACTTCTCGCGCTGGGTGCGCGACGTATTCGCCGACAGCGAGCTGGCGCGACAGCTCGGCAAGGCCGAGACGCGCTGGCGGCGCGGCGAGCTGCCGGATCTGCGCGAGGCGATCGACGCGCTGATCACGGTGCGCTACGGGGGCGACGACTAGGTGCCCGCCCCGGCCCCCTGGGCCCTCGGCATCGAGCAGGCCCTCGCGGGCGCCGCCGCTACCGAGCGGGGCCTCTCCTCCGCGGAGGCGGCCGCGCGTCTCGCGACCCACGGCCCCAACGAGCTCGCGCCCCCGCCGCGCTTCGAGGCGCTCCGCGAGCTGCTCCGGTATTTCGCCAACCCGCTGGTGCTGATCCTGCTGGTGGCGAGCGTGGTCTCGGCCGCGTTCGGGCAGGTGGTCAGCGCGGTCATCATCGCGCTCATGCTGATCCTGAGCGTGGCGCTCAACTTCACGCAGGCCTACCACTCCCAGCAGGCGGCGCGACGCCTCCGGCAGCAGGTCGGGCAGACCGCGACCGTGGTCCGTGACGGGGTCGAGCGGGAGATCCCGGTGCGCGAGGTGGTGGTCGGGGACGTGATCCACCTGAAGGCGGGCGATCTGGTGCCGGCCGACTGCCGCCTGCTCTCGATCCGGGACCTCTTCGTGAACGAAGCCCTGCTCACCGGCGAGTCGCTGCCGCGCGAGAAGCAGGCGACCCCCGGCCCGCTCCCGCCCGGCGCCGGCGGTCTGGGGGACGCGGTGACCGGGGTGTTCCGGGGCACCTCGGTGGTGAGCGGGCTCGGCGCGGCGGTCGTGGTGGCCACCGGAGCCGCCACCGAGTTCGGGCACGTGGCCGCCGGGCTGGTCGGGCGTCCCCCCGAGACCGAGTTCGAGCGCGGCACCCGCAAGTTCGGGTTCCTGATCCTGCAGGTGGTGATCTTCCTGGTCCTGTTCGTGTTCATGGTCAACGCGCTCCTGCGTCGAGACTTTCTCGAGTCCTTCCTCTTTTCGGTGGCGCTCGCGGTGGGTCTCACCCCCGAGCTCCTGCCCATGATCGTGTCGGTGACCCTCTCGCGCGGCGCGGTCCGTATGGCCGAGAAGAAGGTCATCGTCAAGCAGCTCGCGGCCATCGAGAACTTCGGGAGCATGGACATCCTCTGCAGCGACAAGACCGGGACCCTCACCCACGGCGAGATCACCGTCGACTGCCACGTCAACCTCCGGGGCGACGAGGACGAGACGGTCATCCGGCTCGCGGCCCTGAACAGCGTCTACCAGACCGGCCTGCGCAGCCCGATGGACGAGGCGATCCTGAGGCACGAGCACCCGGCGGTGGTCCAGTACAGCCGGGTGGACGAGATCCCGTTCGACTTCCAGCGACGCCGCGTATCGGTGATCGTCCAGGATGGCGCGCGGCGACTGCTGATCACCAAGGGCGCCCCCGAGAGCGTGCTGCCGGCGTGCGCGACGGTCGAGACCGCCGGGACCGCGGCCCCGCTCGACGCGGCGGCCGGCGTCGCGGCGCAGGCGCTCTTCCACCGGCTGAGCGCCGACGGCTACCGGGCGCTCGCGGTGGCGTACCGGGTGGTGGACGAGCAGCCCCGCTACGGAGTCGGCGACGAGCGCGACCTCGTCTTCGTGGGCTTCGCCGCCTTCCTCGACCCACCCTACGAGGGGGTCGCCGACACCCTGCGCGCGCTCCGGGCGGACGGGGTCGAGGTGAAGATCATCACCGGGGACAACGAGCTGGTGACCCGGAAGATCTGCCAGGAGGTCGGGCTCGACGCGGGCGAGATCATCCTCGGGGAAGCGGTGGAGCGCATGTCGGACCCGGCGCTCGGGGCGGTGGCGGAGCGGACCCGCGTGTTCGCGCGCGTCTCCCCGATCCAGAAGAACCGGATCGTGCGCGCGCTCCACGCCCGGGGCCACGTGGTGGGCTGCGTGGGCGACGGCATCAACGACGCGCCCGCGCTGCGCTCGGCCGACGTGGGCATCTCGGTCCAGAGCGCGGTCGACGTGGCGCGGGACGCCGCCGACATCATCCTGCTCGAGAAGCGGCTGTCGGTGCTGCACGACGGGGTCGTCGAGGGGCGCCGCAGCTTCGGCAACATCATGAAGTACGTGCTGATGGGCACCAGCTCGAACTTCGGCAACATGCTGAGCATGGCCGCGGCCTCGGTCTTCCTGCCGTTCCTGCCCATGCTGCCGCTGCAGATCCTGCTCAACAACTTCCTCTACGACCTCTCCCAGGTGCCGATCCCGTCCGACCGGGTGGACGAGACCTACATGCAGAAGCCCAAGCGCTGGAACATCGCGTTCATCCGGCGCTACATGCTGCTGCTCGGCCCGCTGTCGTCCGCCTTCGACTTCCTCACCTTCGCGGTGATGCTCGGGGTGTTCCACGCCGACCCCGTACTCTTCCGCACCGGCTGGTTCGTCGAGTCGCTGGCCACCCAGACCCTGGTGATCTTCGTCATCCGCACCGCCGACCGCCCCTGGCGGAGCCGGCCGAGCCGCGGGCTCGCCTGGGGCGTGACCGCCTGCGCGACGGTGGGCGCCCTGCTGCCGTTCACGCCGGCCGCCCCGTGGCTCGGCTTCACGCCGCTGCCGCCGCTCTTCTTCGCGGTGCTGCTCGGGATGGTGGTCGTGTACCTGGCGCTCGTGGAGGTGGTGAAGCGCTGGTTCTACCGGCGCTATCCGATGTGAGCCGGTAGCCTGCGTGCGCCCGGGGCGCCGCGGTCCCGGCTGAGGCGCGCGCTCCCCAGCCCGGGCCGCCGCTCGCCGCCGCAAGTCTCGGATTCCACGGCAGAAGAGCAGTGGCACCCCGGTTGCACCGTCATGAGCGGGTACATCACTCCTAGCCCGTGACGGGCGCAACGCGGGAGGAAGCCATGTCGCTCGAACGCTGGATCCGCCTCATCGCCGGGACCTTCGTCACCGTGAGCGTCGTGCTGAGCTACGTGCACAGCCCGTACTGGCTGCTCTTCACGCTGTTCGTGGGCCTCAACCTCTTCCAGTCTGCGCTCACCGGCTGGTGCCTGATGGAGACGTTCCTCCGGAAGCTCGGCGTCGAGCGCGGCGCGGCGGGCGTGCGCGCGTGACCTCGCGGTGCCTCGTCGCGGTCGTGGCGCTCGCGGCGCTCGCGGCCTGCCGCGGCGAGCGCGCCGCCGAGGCCCCCGCGGATCGGGCCGTGCCGGTGACCGGCGTGCGGGTGGAGACGCTGGCCCTCTCGGCGCTGCGGGACGCCGAGGAGGTCGTCGGGACCGTGCGGACCAAGACCCAGATGCTGGTCTCGAGCAAGGTGCAAGGCTACGTCCGCGAGATCCGGGTGCGCCAGGGCGACCACGTCGAGCAGGGCCGGGTGCTGGTGACCGTCGACGAGCGTGAGCTCGCGGCGCGCGCGGAGCGGGCCCGGGCCGCGCTCGCGGAGGCCGAGATGGCGCTCGACGAGGCGCGGCGGACGCTCGAGGAGGGGGAGGCCGCCCTTCGATCGGCCGACGCCGATCACGTCTATGCGGCGGCCACCGCGGGACGCTATCGCCAGCTCTGGCAGCGCGAGCTGGTCAGCGCGCAGGACTACGAGGCGGTGGAGATGAAGCGGAAGAGCACCGCAGCCGCGGTCGAGCAGGCCCAGGCGCGCATCGCCTCGCTGCACGCCCGCGAGAAGCAGATGCGCTATCGCATCGACGGAGCGAGCGCGGAGCTGCAGGCGAGCGAGATCGCGCTGGGCGAGACGCGCATCACCGCGCCGGCCACCGGGGTGGTGGTGGATCGCCGCGCGGAGCCGGGAGACCTGGCGGTCCCCGGCCAGCCCCTGCTCGTGCTCGACGACCCGCGTGCGTACCGCCTCGAGGCCGTGGTCGGGGAGTCCGCGGTCGGCCGCGTGCAGATCGGCCAGAGCGTCCCGGTCGTGGTCGACTCGCTCGCGCGCACGCTGCTCGGCCGCGTGGCCGAGATCATCCCCGCCGCCGATCCGACCAGCCGCACGGTGACGGTCAAGCTCGACCTGCCGGCCGACCCCGGGCTGCGCACCGGCCTGTTCGGGCGCGCCCGCTTTCCCGCCGCGGAGCGCCAGGCCCTGCTGGTCCCGCTCGCCGCCCTGGTCGAGCGCGGCCAGCTCACCAGCGCGTACGTCGTGGACGCCCGGGGGATCGCCCGGCTCCGCCTGGTCACCGCGGGCGCGCGGTACGGAGACCGCGTCGAGATCCTCTCGGGCCTGGACGCGGGGGAGCGCCTCGTGGTGGAGGGCGCGCCCCGCCTGAGTGACGGCGCGAGCGTCGCGACCGGGTCGTGAGCCGCCCGATCGGCGTGGCGGGCCGGCTGGCGCAGGCCTTCATCGATTCCAAGCTGACCCAGCTCGTGGTGCTGGGCTCGCTCCTGCTGGGTCTCTTCGCGGTCCTCGCCACCCCGCGGGAGGAGGAGCCGCAGATCGTGGTGCCCTTCGCGGACGTCTTCGTGGAGATGCCCGGGGCCGGGATCAAGGAGATCGAGGAGCGCATCAGCATTCCGCTGGAGAAGAAGCTGCGGGAGATCCCCGGCGTCGAGTATGTCTACTCGACCAGCCAGCCCGGGGCCGCCCTGGCCATCGTGCGCTTTTACGTGGGCGAGGACGAGGAGCGCAGCATGGTCAAGCTCCACGACAAGCTGCGGGCCAACTTCGACCTGATCCCACCCGGGGCCTCCCAGCCCCTCGTCAAGCCCCGCTCCATCGACGACGTGCCGATCCTGGCGCTCACCCTCTGGAGCGAGCACGCCGATCCGTTCACCCTGCGCCGCATCGCCGCGCAGCTCGACGACCAGGTCAAGGCCGTCTCCGACGTGGCCGAGACGCGCCTCATCGGCGGGCTGCGCCGGCAGCTCCGGGTGACGCTCGACCGCGAGCGCCTCGCCGGCTTCGGGGTGACGCCGGACGCGGTGGTGGCGGCGCTCGGCGAGGCGAACCGCGAGCTCCGGGTCGGGCGCTTCTCCCGGGGCAACCGCGAGTACCTGGTCGACGCCGGCGTCTTCCTGGCCGAGCCCGCCGCGCTGGGGCAGGTGGTGGTGGGGGTGACGCGTGGCCGGCCCGTCCACCTGCGGGACGTGGCCTCCGTGGACGACGGGCCCGAGGAGCCGCGGGAGTACGTGCTGATGAGCGGGGGGGCGGGCGCCTCGGGCCACGGCCCCGCTCCGGGACACGTCGCCTCCGCGGTGACGCTGTCGGTGGCCAAGCGCAAGGGCACCAACGCGGTGGTGATCGCCGACCGCGTGCTGGCCAAGGTGCAGGCGGTCCGCGGCGGCCTGATCCCCGCCGACGTGCACCTGGCCGTGACCCGCAACTACGGGGAGACGGCCAGCGAGAAGTCCAACGAGCTCCTCCGGCACCTGCTGCTCGCCACGGTGTCGGTGACCGGGCTGATCGCGCTGTTCCTGGGCCTGCGCGCGTCCCTGGTGGTGCTGGTGGCGATCCCGGTCACGCTGGCGCTCACCCTCTTCCTCTACTATCTCTACGGCTACACGCTGAACCGGGTCACCCTCTTCGCCCTGATCTTCTCCATCGGCATCCTGGTGGACGACGCGATCGTGGTGGTCGAGAACATCGCGCGTCACGTCCACCTGCCCGCCAACCGCGGCCGCTCCCGGGCCGCGGTGGCGGTCGAGGCGGTGGACGAGGTCGGCAACCCCACCATCCTCGCCACGTTCGCGGTGATCGCCGCGATCCTGCCCATGGCCTTCGTGGGCGGGCTCATGGGTCCGTACATGCGGCCGATCCCGGTGGGCGCCTCGGTGGCCATGCTCTTCTCGCTCTTCATCGCGTTCATGGTCTCCCCGTGGGCCGCCACCCGACTGCTGCGCGCGCCCACCGGCGGCGGGCCCGGCCACGAGGAGGGCGCGGAGGACTGGACCACGCGCCTCTACCGCCGGATCATGACGCCGCTGCTCACCGACTGGAAGCGCCGCTGGCTCTTCCTGGGCGTGGTCGGCCTGCTCCTGCTGGGATCGGGCTCGCTCGTGTACTTCCGGCTGGTGCGGGTGAAGATGCTGCCCTTCGACAACAAGAGCGAGCTGCAGGTGATCGTGGACATGCCGGAGGGCACCACGCTCGAGGAGACGGCGCGGGTGGGCCGCGAGCTCGGCCGGGCCCTGGCCGCCGATCGCGACGTGACCGACCTGCAGCTCTACGTGGGGACCGCGGCGCCGTACAATTTCAACGGGCTGATCCGCCACTACTTCCCGCCGGTGCGGCAGGGATCGAACGTGGCCGACATCCAGGTGAACCTCCGGCCCAAGGGCGAGCGGAGCGTCCAGAGCCACGAGATCGCCGGGCGGCTGCGCCCGGTGCTGGCGCGGATCGCGGGGCCCGCGGGCGCTCGCATCAAGGTCGCCGAGGTCCCGCCGGGCCCGCCGGTCTTGCAAACCCTCGTCGCCGAGGTGTACGGCGACGATCGGACCGCCCAGCTCGACGCCGCGCGGCGGGTGCTCGGCGTCTTCGAGCGCACGCCGGGCGTGGTGGACGTGGACTGGTACGTGGAGGATCCGCAGCCCGGCTACCGCTTCGTCCTCGACAAGGAGAAGGCGGCGCTGCTCGGCGTCTCGACGGAGCGCGTGGTGGACGCACTGCGGGTGGTCCTCGGCGGGGCGAGCCCGGGCCTCGCCCACCTGCCGGCCGAGAAGGAGGACGTGCCGATCTTCGTGAGGCTGCCCCGCGACCAGCGAAGCGGGGTGGATGCCCTGGCCGGGCTCAAGCTCCGGAGCGGCAGTGGCGCGCTGGTGCCGCTGGCCGAGCTCGTCCGGGTGGAGGCCACCACCGAGCCCCCGTTCGTGTACCGGAAGAACCTCCAGCGGGTGGTCTACGTCACCGGCGACGTGGCCGGCCAGGAGGAGAGCCCGGTCTATGCGATCCTCCGCATGAACCGGGAGCTGGACACGGTGCGCTTGCCCGACGGGCGCGCCATCCCTCGTCACGTGGCCAGCCAGCCGTTCCTCACCGAGCACGTGGCCATGAAGTGGGACGGGGAGTGGCAGGTGACCTACGAGGTGTTCCGCGATCTGGGCCTGGCCTTCGGCGCGGTGATGGTGCTGATCTACGTGCTGGTGGTGGGCTGGTTCCGGTCGTTCCGCACGCCGCTCGTGATCATGGCGCCGATCCCGCTCACCCTGGTCGGGATCCTGCCCGCCCACGGCCTGCTCGGCGCCTTCTTCACCGCCACCTCGATGATCGGCTTCATCGCGGGCGCCGGCATCATCGTGCGCAACTCGATCATCCTGGTGGACTTCATCGAGCTGCGCCGGGCCCAGGGCATGCCGCTGGCCGAGGCGGTGATCGACGCGGGCGCGGTGCGCTTCCGTCCCATGCTGCTCACCGCGGCCGCGGTGGTGGTGGGCGCCTCGGTGATCCTGTTCGATCCGATCTTCCAGGGCCTCGCGGTGTCGCTCATGGCCGGCGAGGTCGCGTCCACCCTGCTGTCCCGCATGGCGGTGCCGGTCCTCTACTACATGGCCGAGCGCTGAGAGGAGGACAATCATGCCGATGCTGCACGTCGTTCAATCCCGCAAGCCGCTGGATCGGGTCGCCAAGGATCTCGAGGCCGCGGTGGCCCGCCACAAGTTCGGGGTGCTGGGGACGCACGACCTCCGGGCCAAGATGGCCGAGAAGGGCGTGTCCTTCGACCACGAGTGCCGGATCTTCGAGGTGTGCAACCCGATCCAGGCGAAGAAGGTGCTCGACACCAACCTCGAGATCTCCACCGCGCTGCCGTGCCGGATCTCGCTCTACGAGGAGGGCGGCGTCACCAAGCTGGCCACCATCAAGCCGAGCGCGCTGATCGACCTCTACGGGACCCCGGGTCTCAAGGAGGTCGCCCGCGAGGTGGAGGCCACGCTCGAGGCGATCATGGCGGAGGCGGCGGAGAGCTGACCTGACCCGAGAGGAGGAGGCGAGATGACGCTCAACGTGGGGAGTGCGGAACGAGTGATCCGGGTCCTGGTCGGCGTGGTGTTGCTGGCCCTGGTCGTGGTGGGACCGCAGACGTGGTGGGGCCTGATCGGGGTGGTCCCGATCGCCACCGCGCTCGCGGGATGGTGCCCGATCTGGTCGGCGCTCGGCATCTCGACGCGGAAGGAGACCGTGATCCCCGGCGGCCGCTAGCCCGGATGGGGCGCTACACGTTCCTGGAGGACGTGGCGCTGGCCGACTGCGCGGTCGAGATCGAGGGGAAGTCCCTCGACGATCTCTTCGAGACCGCGGCGGCGGCCATCGCCCGCCTCATGGTGGATCCGGGCACGCTGGCGATCACGGTCGAGCGGCGGATCGAGCTCGAGGCCGCGGAGCGCGACCTGCTGCTGTACGACTGGCTGTCCGAGATGATCTTTCTCAAGGACCGGGACGCCCAGGTCTTTCCCCACGCGGTGGTGCGCGTGACGGGGGAGGGGCCGTACCGGCTGACCGCCGACGTCCAGGGCGGTATCATCGATCCCCCGCGTACCGCGCTGGGGGCCGACCCCAAGGCGGTCACCTTCCACCAGTTCGCGCTCGCGCCCGTCGAGGGAGGCTGGCGCGCGCGAGTGGTCATCGACATCTAGGAGACGCATGAAGATCACCGAATCGCTGCGCGGCGCGGCCCGGCGGGTCGAGGAGTGCGTCTGGGAGATCCCGGCGCAGGCGAAGCCCGGCATGCTGGTGCCGGCGCGTCTCTACGCCTCGGGCCCGTTGCTCGAGCAGATGGACGACGGCGTGTTCGAGCAGGTCACCAACGTGGCCTGCCTGCCCGGCATCGTGCGCGCGTCGCTCTGCATGCCCGACGGCCACTGGGGGTACGGCTTCCCGATCGGCGGGGTCGCCGCGTTCCGCGCCGACTCGGGGGTGATCTCGCCGGGCGGCATCGGGTTCGACATCAACTGCGGGATGCGGCTCGTGCGGACCGGCCTCACCGAGGCCGAGGTGCGGCCGCGCTTGCCCCAGCTGATCGATGCCCTGTTCCGCTCGGTGCCGGCCGGGGTCGGCGCGAAGGGCTTCGTGCGCCTCTCCGGGTCGGAGTTCCGCAAGGTGATGGTGGAGGGCGCCGGCTGGTGCGTGGCGCGCGGCTACGCGTGGCCCGAGGATCTCGCGCACATCGAGAGTGGCGGCTGCCTGCCCGGGGCCGATCCCGAGCAGGTCAGCGCGCGGGCGCTCGAGCGGGGGATGGAGCAGCTCGGGACGCTGGGCTCCGGCAACCACTACCTGGAGATCCAGGTGGTGCGGCCCGGCGCCATCCACGACGAGCGCGTGGCGCGCGTCCTCGGCGTGGACGGCCCCGGTCAGATCTTCGTCATGCTCCACTGCGGCTCGCGCGGCTTCGGTCATCAGGTCGGCACCGACTACCTCAAGATGTTCGACCGGGTGATGCCGCAGTACGGCATCAGCGTGCGGGACCGCGAGCTCGCGTGCGCGCCGTTTCGGTCGAAGGAAGGGCAGGCCTACTTCGGGGCCATGACGGCCGCGGCGAACACCGCGTTCGCCAACCGGCAAGTGATCACCCACCGGATCCGGGAAGTGTTTTCCAAGGTGTTCGGGCGCGACGCGCATGCCCTCGGCCTCTCCGTGGTCTACGACGTCTGCCACAACACGGCCAAGCTCGAGCGCCACGTCGTGGACGGCCGGGCGCTGGAGCTGGTCGTGCACCGCAAGGGCGCCACGCGCTCCTTCGGGCCGGGCGAGCCCGACGTGCCCGCCGACTACCGGGAGATCGGCCAGCCGGTGATCATCGGCGGCTCCATGGAGACCGGCTCCGCGCTCCTGGTCGGGACCGCACGGGCCATGGCCGAGACCTGGGGCTCGACGGCCCACGGCGCGGGCCGCACCATGTCGCGCGCGCAGGCCAAGCGCCGAGTGGGGGGGGAGACCCTGATCAAGAGCATGGCGGAGCGCGGGATCGTCGTGCGCGCGGCGTCCAAGTCCGGAGTGGCCGAGGAAGCCGGGTTCGCCTACAAGGACCTGACCGCGGTGGTCGACACCCTGCACCGCCTCGACATCTCCCGCCGCGTGGTTTCACTCACGCCGATCGGCAACATCAAGGGCTGAGGCGGGGCGGCGGGGCATCGCCGCCTCACTCCGGAGCGGGCCGCCCCAGCCGAGCCGCGCGGGCTCCGCCCAACGTCCCGTTTTCTCGCACCCGCCGACCCGAGTGGCGTGGCACTCGGAATGCACCCACCGTGTAAGGGTCCATCAAAAGGAGAATGCCATGAGGCAAGTCGTCGCTGTCGTGCTCGGTCTCGGGATCATCGCGCTCACGACGCCCGGAGTGGCCCGAGCTGCCGATCCATGTCCGGCGGAGCTGGCCCAGGCCAAGGCCGCGCTCAAGAGCGCCCAGGCCAAGAGCCAGGACATCCAGTCTCCTCGCAGTCAGGCGGGCGCCCGGTCGCAGGACATTCAGGCACCGCGGCAGCAGGACATTCAGGCACCGCGCCAGCAGGACATCCAGGCACCGCGGCAGCAGGACATTCAGGCACCGCGGCAGCAGGACATTCAGGCACCGCGCCAGCAGGACATTCAGGCGCCCCGCAGCCAGCAGGAGCCTCCGGTGCCGCGCGGGCAGGACATCCAGGCGCCGCGGGTGAAGCAGGCCGGCGCGCTCGTCCAGCAGGCGGATGCCGCCTGCAAGAAGGGTGACATGACCCTCTCGGCCCGCAAGGCCCGCGAGGCACTCGGTCTGTTGAAGAAGTAGCCGGAGGGATCCCAATGACCACGCTCAGCTTCTACCGCCGGGTGATCGACGAGACCGGGCAGACGGATCGGGGGGTGGCCAAGGTCGGATCCGCGGCCGTCCTCCACGCCCTGCGGGACCGCCTGCTGCCGACGGAGGCGGCGCAGGCGGTCGCGCAGCTGCCGCGCGCGCTCAAGGAGGTGTGGAAAGCCGGCGACGTGCCGGGGCGCAAGCCGATCAAGATGAATCGCCCGGAGTTCTACGAGCGGGTCAGGCGGGAGGCGGGCCTCAAGACCATTCGCGAGGCCCGCTTCCTCACCATCGGCGTCTTCGCCGCGCTCAAGGAGCAGCTCTCGCCCGGCGAGGCCGACGACGTGTGTGCGCAGCTGCCCCGCGATCTCAAGGACGTCTGGGAGGACGCGTGATGGGCTCCGCGCCGAGCGCGCTGGCCGCTCCGGTGGAGACCGTGATGACGCGGAAGATCGTGCAGATCATCGAGGCGATCCCGATGCTCGAGGTCCGCAACGTCGCGGCCAAGTACGACTACAATGCGTTTCCGGTCGTCACGCGCGAAGGACGTCTGGTCGGCATGGTCACCAAGGGCGACCTCCTGCGCGTCGCGTGCCTGGCCATCGAAACCCCCGAGGTCTGGCAGCAGCCGGTGTCCCGGTTCATGGCTCACGGGGTCCTGGCCCTGCGCCCGACGGAGTCGCTGGCTTCCGCGGTCGAGTACCTCACCGAGTCGAAGCTCCGGAGCCTGCCCGTCATCGACGACGAACAGCGGGTCGTCGGCATGGTCTCCCGCAACGATCTGATGGACGCCATCGCGCCGGCATCGGCGTGATGGGCGAGTGACGGCCTGGTGGCGTGACCCGAGCGGCGGCCCGCCGGTTCGGGGCCGCCCGGCCCCGACTGAGGCACGCCCTCCCCACGCAGGTGTGCGTCGGCCCTGCCAACGTCCTGATTCTTCAGCCTTACCGCATGGCACTCACGTTGCAGCTGCCTCTGCCCAGGAAGAACAACCGAGGAGGAGCGCGATGGATGGCCGGTTCGATTCGACCCTGCACGACGAGTTCCGCCGTCGGCTCCTCGCGGCCCGCGAGAGCCTGCTGCGCACGGTGGCCGCCAGCGACGAGGAGGTGTCGGCGCTCGAGGCCCCGGGCCCCGGCGACTCGCTGGACAATGCCTCGTCGCGCTCGATGACCACGCTGATGTCCCGGCTGGCGGGTCAGGAGAAGCGGGAGCTCGACGAGGTGGCCGCCGCACTGCGCCGGCTGGCATCGGGCGCGTACGGGATGTGCGAGAGCTGCCGTGAGCCCATCGCGCTCGCGCGCCTGCGGGCGGTACCCGCGGCGCGCTTGTGCGTGGTCTGCCAGGAGAGCAAGGAGGTCGTGCCGTGATCAAGGGACTGCTGCTGATGCTGTTGCTGGCCGCGGGCGTGGAGGCGGAGGACGGCGCGCTGGTGGCCCGCGGGAAGGGCCTCTTCAGGGACCAGGGCTGCTACGGCTGTCACACGGTCGGCGCGACGGGCACGCCGATCGCGACGGACCTCTCCCGGATCGGCGCGAAGCACGACGAGGCCTACCTCGGCCGCTGGCTGCGCGACCCCTCGCAGCAGAAGCCGCGCCAGCACATGCCGAAGCTCCAGCTCACCGAGGCCGAAGTGCAGGCCCTCGCCTCCTACCTCGCATCGCTGCGGTGATCTGGAAAGCGCAGCGCAGCTGATCGGCCGGGCATGGCGCGCCCCCGCCACATCGGCGTCCTGACCGCGGGCGGCGATTGCCCGGGGATGAACGCGGCGGTGCGCGCGGTGGTGAAGACCGCGGAGCACCGGCACGAGCTCCGGGTGACCGGCTTCCTCGACGGCTTCGCCGGGCTGCTCGCGGATCGTGCCCGCCCGCTCGGGTTCGACGACGTGGCCGGCATTCTCGCCCAGGGGGGCACGATGCTGGGCGCCTCCAACCGCGACGATCCGTTCCGCGTTCCGATCGTGGGCGGGACCGGCTACGAGGATCGATCGGACGCGGTGCTGGCCACCGCGGCGCGGCACGGGCTCGACGGCCTGGTGGTGGTCGGCGGCGACGGTAGCCTCACGATCGCCCGGCGGCTCGCCGCGCGGGGCCTGCCGATCGTCGGCATCCCGAAGACCATCGACAACGACGTGTCGGGCACCGACATCACGGTCGGGTTCGACTCGGCCCTGGGCGTGGCGACCGAGGCGCTCGATCGGCTGCACACCACCGCCGCCGCCCATCACCGCGTCATGGTGGTCGAGGTGATGGGCCGGCAGGCGGGCTGGATCGCCCTCGAGGCCGGGATCGCGGCGGGCGGGGACGTGGTCCTGATCCCGGAGATCCCGTTCCGCTACGAGGCCGCCGCCACCGGCATCCTCGCGCGCGCCCATCGCGGCCGCCGGTTCTCGATCGTGGTGGTGGCGGAGGGAGCCCTCCGTCCCGACGGGGGCCCGGTGGTGCACCAGCGGATCGCGGACAGCCCGGAGCCGATCCGCCTGGGCGGGGTGGGGGCGGTGGTCTCCCACGCGCTCGAGGCCCTCGTGCCCTTCGAGGTGCGCTGCGTCGTGCTGGGGCACCTGCAGCGCGGCGGGGGCCCGACCGCGTTCGATCGGATGCTGGCGACCCGGTTCGGGGTCGCGGCGGTGACCGCGCTCGCCGAGGGCGACTCCGGGTGCATGGTGGCCCTGCACGGCAATCGGATCGAGCGCGTGCCCATCGATGAGACCGTCACCCGTCCGCGTCTCGTCGATCCGCTCGGGGAGCGCGTGACGGTGGCGCGCAGCGTGGGGACGATCTTCGGCGACGAGGCCCCCGCCTAGGACTCGCGCCCGCTCGCGCGCTTCGAGCCCGGCCGGCCCCGCAGGTAGACGAACCAGTAGACCGCGCCCACCAGCACCGCGCCGCCGATGATGTTGCCGAGCGTGACCGGCGCCAGGTTGCGCACCAGGAACGCGCCCCACGTCGGCGCGGCGGCGCCCGCGGCCGGCGCGTGCGCGCGGACCCACTCCGGATCGAGCGCGGTGACGAAGATCGCATAGGGCACGAAGTACATGTTCGCGACCGAGTGCTCGAAGCCGGCGGCCACGAACGCGCTGATCGGCGGCACGATCGCGAGGATCCGGTCGGCGGTGGTCCGCGCGCTGTAGCCGAGCCATACCGCGAGACACACGAGCGAGTTGCCCAGCATGCCGAGCACCACCGCCTGGAACGGGTGGAGCGCGAGCTTGGCCTGCGCGATGGCGAAGGCGGCCTCGCCGAACGCGCCGTCGCCGCCGCGGGCGGTGCCGGCCAGGCAGACCGCGAGCGCGGTCGCGGCGGCTCCCGCGAAGTTGCCGGCGAACACGATGGCCCAGTTTTGGAGGAGGGCGGGGGTGCTCACGCGGCCACTCGCCCACGCCATCACGATCAGGTTGTTACCGGTGAAGAGCTCGGCGCCACCCACCACCACCAGGATGAGCCCGAGGCTGAAGGCGACCCCGCCGAGCACGCGGGCGGGCCCCCAGGGCAGGGCGGACGACCCGGCCAGCGCGGTGGTGGCGAAGACGGCCCCCAGCGCGATGAACGCGCCGGCCAGGACCGCGAGCACGAAGAGCCGCGAGGCGTCCATCGACGTCTTCGCCACCCCGATCGTCTCGGCGCGCTCCGCCATCTGAGGCGGCAGCAGGGCATCCATCGCGGCACCTCCCTCGTGCCGAGTATGCCCCGGGGGACCCGCCGGGGGCTGTAGCATAATCGGACCCGTGGACGAGCCCCGGAAGACCTTCCCGGTCGTCGAGCAAGCGTTCGCCCGCGCGTCGGGAGCACCCCTCATCACCGGCAACGAGGTGCGCCTGCTCAAGGACGCGGGCCAGAACTACCCGGCGTGGCTCGGGGCCATCCGGGCGGCGGAGCACACGATCCACTTCGAGAGCTACATCATCCACGACGACGCGACCGGACAGGAGTTCGCCCGCGCGCTCGCGGCGCGCGCCCGCTCGGGGGTGCGCGTGCGCGTGATCTACGACTGGCTCGGCGCGGTCGGCAAGACCGGCCGGCGGTTCTGGCGCGACCTGCGCGCGGCGGGCGTCGAGGTGCGCGGCTTCAATCCGCCGGGCCTGTCGAGCCCGTTCGCCTGGCTGGCGCGCGATCACCGGAAGATGCTCGCGGTCGACGGGCGGGTCGCGTTCGTCACCGGCCTCTGCGTGGGCCGCCACTGGGTGGGCGATCCCGCGCGCGGGATCGAGCCATGGCGCGACACCGGCGTGGCGGTGCGCGGGCCAGCGGTGGCCGCGCTCGAGGAGGCGTTCGCCCGGATGTGGGCGCTGGCCGCCGGGTCGCCGGCTCCCGGCACCTCGCGGCTGGCCCGTGATCGCGCCGCGCCCGCCGGCCACATGGCGATGCGGGTGATCGCGAGCGCCCCGGGCACCGCCGCGGTGTACCGCCTGGACCAGCTGATCGCGGCGGCGGCGCGGCGGACGCTGTGGCTCACCGACGTCTACTTCGTCGGGACGGCCACCTATGTGCAGGCCCTGAGCTCGGCGGCCCGCGACGGCGTCGACGTGCGCCTGCTGGTGCCCGGCGCCAGCGACATCTGGCTGCTGCGGGGCCTGTCGCGGGCCGGCTATCGCCCGCTCCTCGAGGCGGGCGTGCGCGTCTACGAGTGGAACGGATCCATGCTGCACGCCAAGACCGCGGTCGCGGACGGTCGCTGGGCCCGCGTGGGCTCGACCAACCTGAACCTGCAGTCCTGGTTCGGGAACTGGGAGCTCGACGTGGCGGTGGAGGACGAAGGCTTCGCGCAGGCCATGGAGCGGATGTACCTCGACGACCTCACGCGCGCCACCGAGATCACCCTCTCGGCGCGCTCGCGCGTGGTGCGGACCGCGCCCTCGCCTCGCCGCCGGGCCCGGCGGCGAGGCAGCGCCGGTCGGGCCGCCGCCGGGGCGGTGAGCATCGGCAGCGCGGTGAGTGCCGCGGTGACCGGGCGCCGCGCGCTGGGTCCGGCCGAGGCGCGCATCATGGGCGGCGCCGGGGTCGCGCTCGTGGCGCTGGCCCTCCTCGGCCTCGTCTGGCCGCGGCTGATCGCGGTGCCGGTGGCGGTGATCGCGCTGTGGTTGGCGCTCGGCCTGCTGCTCCACGCACGCAGCCTCCATCGCGAGCGCGCCGAGACCGCAAAGCGCGAGGACCGGGACTGAGCCCGCGCCGCGGGCGACCGGTCACCGCTATCGGGACGGGGCCGAGGGCCCGGCGCCGAAGGTGCCGTGGCTGGCGTCCACCGGCAAGGTCACGGTGAACGTGGTGCCCTTGCCCACCTGGGACTCCACGTCCACGCTGCCCTGGTGATCGTGGATGATGCCGTGGCTGACCGCGAGCCCGAGCCCGGTGCCGTCGGGCTTGGTGGTGAAGAAGGGGTCGAAGATCTTGAGCAGAATCTCGGGCGCGATGCCGGTCCCGGTGTCGCGGACCACCAGCCGGACCGAGCGGGCCTCGGGATCGTAGCCGGTCTCGATGGTGATCTCGCCGCCCTCGTCCGGCATGGCCCGCCGGGCATTGGTGAGCAGGTTCAGCAGCACCTGCCCGATCGCGTTGGCGTCGGCCATGATCTCGGGCAGGAGCTCGTCCCGTCGCAGGGTCACCTGCACGTGCGCCCGGTCCATGTCCTTCCTGACGAGCTGCAGGATCTCCTCGACGACCCGGTTCAGGTTGACCGGGGCGCGCACCCCGGAGGACTGACGGGCGAAGGACAGCAGGCCCTGCGTGATCGAGGCCACCCGCCGGGCGTGGCGCAGGATCACCTCGAGGTCCTTGCGCATCTCGGCGGGCAGCTCCTCGCCCTCGGCCTCGAGCAGCATCACCTCCACGCGCGAGGTGATGATGCCGATGGGGTTGTTGATCTCGTGCGCGATGCCCGCGGAGAGGGTGCCGAGGGCGGCGAGCTTGTCGGCCTGCCGGGCCGCGCGCTGGAACGCCAGGCGCTCGCTGATGTCGGTGACGAAAGCGATGGCCCGGATGCCGTCGTCGGTCTCCACGAAGCTCAGGCTGACCTCCACCGGGAACTCGCTGCCGTCCTTCTTGACCCCGGCCAGGTCGAGCCCCCGTCCCATGGAGCGGACGTGGGGCGCGGCCATGTAGCCGGCCCGGTGGACCACGTGCGCCGCCCGCGCGCGACGTGGGATCAGGATCTCGACCGGCTGGCCGATCAGCTCGGCGCGCTCGTAGCCGAACATCCTCTCCGCCTTGTCGTTGACCCGCACGATCGCGCCCGCCGCGTTGGTGATCACGATGCTCTCGGAGGCGGACTCGAGGAAGGCGCGGGAGGTCGCCTCGCTGCGGCGGAGGGCCTCCTCGGCCGCCTTCTGCAAGCCGATGTCGCGGCCCACGATCGAGACGCCGATCAGCTTGTCGGGCGCGTCCCGGATCGGAGACACGGTGAGGAAGACGTGAACCCGCCGGCCGTCCCGGGTGACGTGCTCGGTCTCGAACCGCTCGGTCGTCTGCTGCCGCCGGACCCGATCGAGGGCCGCCACCATCTCGGCCCGCCGCTCGCCCGCCAGGAGCACGTCGACCGGCCGGCCCTGCACCTCGGTCTCCTGATAGCCGTAGAGCCGCTCGGCCCCCTGGTTCCACGTGAGGATGCGCCCCTCGAGGTCGAGGCCGACGATGGAGTCGTCGGAGGACTGCACGAGCGAGGTGAGCAGCGAGGTGGTCTGCTCGTGCTCGGCGACCTGCTCCCGCAGGGTCGCGCGGGTCAGCCGGAGCTCGCCGGCGCGCTGCCGGCTCTCGGCGAGCAGGATGATCAGGACCAGCAGGGCGGCGGTGGCGAGCACGGCCAGGATGATGAGCACGTGGCGCGCCTGCTCGGCCCGGCGGGTCGCCTCGGCAAGCCGCTGCTGCTCCTGTTCCCGCATCGCGCCGAGGACCGACCGGATCCGCTCGGTGGCGCGGAGGCCACGGTCGGTCAGGCCGAGCCGGAGAGCCGCCTCGGTTCCGTTCTCGCGCCGCACGCGGATGGTGTCCCGCAGCTCCTCGAGCTTGTCCCGCAGCGGGATCTCCAGGGGGGCGATCTGCCGCTCGATGTCCGGGCGATCCACGGCGAGGCCGCGGAGCCGGTTCAGGTGGGTCTCGATGATGTCGGCGGAAGCGATCGGGGACGGCGCCAGGTAGCGCTCGTCTCCGGTCAGGAGGAAGCCGCGCTGGCCGGCCTCCGCCTCGGTGACTCCCGAGCGGATGCTGTCGAGCTCGGCCACGATCTCGGTGCTGCGCCGGATCGCCTCGTACCGCTCGACGAGGTGGCGGGCGCCGATCGCCACGACCGCGATGGCGCCGAGGATGGCCGCGGCTACCGCGAACTCGAAGGCCACCCGGTGGCGGACGAGCCAGTTGGTCACGTGGCCTCGGCGCGCGGGATCATGAACGCCTGCATTGTGGGCCAAGGGCCGGGTGGCTTCAAGAGGTCCTGGGGCGCCGTCGCCACAGCGAGGCGGGGCCGCCTCGGCGGTCGCGCCGCCGCCGGCCGTAACTGCCCGAATCGACGGGGGTCTCTCGTGGCACTCGCGTTGCAAATCTTCGAGGGCGGGCACGTGACGCTCGAGGAGGGAGGAAGACCACCATGATGCGCGGGCTGATGCCGTGGGCCGGAATCGAAAGCCTGCAGCGGGAGATGGACCGGCTGCTCGATCGCATCGCGCGGGTCAAGCGCACGGAGCTGCCGGCGCTGGGGGACTGGGTACCCAGCCTGGATGTCGCCGAGACCGGCGACAGCCTGGTCGCGACTCTCGAGGTGCCGGGACTGGAGCGGCAGGACGTCGAGATCGCGCTCCACGACGGCCTGCTCACGATCAAGGGGGAGAAGCGCCGGGAGCCCGGGGCGCGCTATCATCACGCCGAGCGCGTCTGCGGGGTCTTCGTCCGCACCCTGCGTCTGCCGGTGGCGGTGGACGCGGCGCGGGTGACCGCGACGGTCAAGAACGGGCTCCTGACCGTGACGCTGCCCAAGACGCCCGCGGCCCGGGGCACCATGATCCCGATCGGGGAGGCCTAGCACCATGTTCTACCGGATCATCGTCCCGACCGACTTCTCGTCGTGCTCGGAGGACGCGTGGCGTCTCGCGCAGCGGCTCGCCGGCATGTCGGGCGCGGAGCTGGTGCTGACCCACGTGCTGACCGAGGCTCCGCTGTTCCGCGAGGGCCCGTTCATCATGCCCAAGGTGCGCGAGGTCTTCGAGGCGGCCCGGAGCTTCGCCGACGCCGCGCTCGAGGAGTGGGCGGCCAAGGCGCGGGCCGAGGGCCTCTCGGCGCGCGCCGCGCTCCGCAGCGGCGTGGCCTACCAGGAGATCGTGACGCTCGCGGTGGACGAGCGGGCCGACCTGATCGTCATCGGCACCCACGGGCGCGGCGGGATCGACCGCGCGCTCCTCGGCAGCGTGGCCGATCGGGTGATCCGGCTCGCGCCGTGCCCCGTGCTCACGGTGCGCGAGCCCGCCTGAGCGCCATGACGCCGGACGGCGGGGCGCGCGGCGGGACGGTGGGCGACTGGATGAGCAAGCCGCCGGTGGCGGTGGCCGAGGACACCCCGGTCCACGTCGCCGTCGCCCTGATGGATCGCGCCGCCGTGCGGCACCTGCTCGTGATGGACGGCCCGGTGCTCACCGGCATCCTCTCCAACCGTGACCTGCGGCGGCTCGTCGGCCACGAGCCGGGGTCGCCCGCGCTCGCCGCGCCGGTGCGCTCCATCATGAGCGAGGGCCCGGTCAGCGTGGGGCGCGGGGTGCCGATGACGGTGGCGGCGCGGCTCATGCTCGAGCGCCGGATCGGCGCGCTCCCGGTCTGGGACGGGGAGCAGGTGGTGGGCGTCTTCACGGCCGCGGACGCCCTCGAGGCGCTGCTGGCGATCGCCGAGGGGCCCCACGCGTGAGCGGCTCGCTCGTTCCGTTCCTCGACCCGGGCAGCGTGGCGGTGATCGGGGCCTCGCGCGATCCGTTCAAGGTCGGCGGCAGCGTCGTCGCCAACCTGCGCTCGGCCGGCTTCCGCGGCCGCATCATCCCGGTCAACTCGCGCGCGAGCACGGTGCAGGGCCTGGCCGCGGTGCCGCGGATCCAGGACGCCGAGGGCCCGGTGGACCTGGCCGTGATCGCGCTGCCCGCGGTCGACGTGCTGCCCGCGCTCGTGCAGTGCGTGGCCAAGGGAGTGGGCGGCGCGGTGGTGATCTCGGCCGGCTTCCGGGAGATCGGCGGGGAGGGCGCGCGGCGGGAGGCCCAGCTGCGCGAGTGGCTGCGGGACCAGCCGATCCGCGTGCTGGGACCGAACTGCCTCGGCTGGATCCGGCCGACCAGGCGGCTCAACGTGACGTTCGCCCCCGGCATGCCCGAGCCCGGCGGCATCGCCTTCCTCTCCCATTCCGGCGCGCTCGCGGTGGCGATCCTCGACTGGGCGCGCGACCGCCGGGTCGGCTTCTCCCTCTTCGCCTCGCTCGGCAACCAGGCCGACGTCAACGAGAGCGACCTGCTCGATGCGGTGGCCACCGACGCGGAGACCCGCGTGGTGGCGTGCTACATCGAGGGCGTGGCCGACGGCCGCCGGTTCCTCGACGCGCTCCGGCGCGCCGCCCTCATCAAGCCGGTGGTGGTGCTGAAGGCGGGGCGCTCCCCCGAGGGCGCGCGCGCGGTCGCCTCGCACACCGGCGCGCTTGCCGGATCCGACCGGGCCTTCGACGCGGCGGTCCGGCAGGCGGGCGCGCTGCGCGTCGACACCGTCGAGGAGCTGTTCGACGTCGCGCGCGGGCTCGCGAGCCAGCCGATGCCGCGCGGCCGCCGTCTGGTGGTGGTGACCAACGGGGGCGGTCTCGGCATCGTCGCCACGGACGCGGCGCGGGCCGCCGCCTTCACCATGGAGCCGCCCGCCGAGCCGCTGCGCCGGCGACTTGCCGAGGGGCTGCCCGCGACGGCCGGGCTCGGCAACCCGGTGGACCTGGTGGGCGACGCCGACGCGCGCCGGTACGGCCACGCGCTGCACACCCTGGGCAGCGAGAGCGCCGACGCGATGCTCGTGCTCCTGACGCCGCAGGCCGCGACCGACGCGGCCAGCGTGGCGCGCACCATCGCGGGCGCGACGCTCGGCTGGTCGATCCCGGTGGTCGCGGCCTTCGTGGGAGGCGCGCGCGTGGCCCCCGGGATCCGCACCCTCGAGGAGGCCGGCATCCCGTGCTACGCCTTCCCCGAGCCGGCCGTCAAGACGCTGGCCGGCATGGCGAAGCTCAGCGAGCGCCGGCTCAGGGACCCGAGCCCGTTCGTCCCGTCGGTCGACCCGGCCGCGGCCCGCGCCTGGCTCGGTGAGCAGGGCGGCCCGGGGGCGCGGCAGCTCGGCACGCCCGAGCTGCAGCCGCTGCTCACCGCCTACGGTATTCCCGGCGTCGAGGGCCGCGTGGTCAAGAGTGCGGACGACGCGGCGGCCGCCGCGGAGCGTCTCGGCTTCCCGGTGGCCCTGAAGATCGTCTCGCCCGACATCACCCACAAGACCGAGGTGGGCGGCGTGGCCCTCGGCCTGCGCGACGCGCGCGCGGTGCGCGAGGCGGCGGCGGCCATGCTGGCGCGGGTCGCGGTGGAGCGGCCGCAGGCGACGATCCGCGGGCTGCTCGTCGAGGCGATGGCCCCGACCGGCAAGGAGCTGTTGCTGGGCGGCGTGCGCGATCCGCAGTGGGGCCCGGTCCTGATGGTCGGGCTCGGCGGCATCTACGTCGAGGTCATGGGCGACACCGCGGTGTGCCTGGCCCCGGTCTCTCCCGACGAGGCGGCGACGCTCCTCGACGAGCTCCGTATCGCGCCGCTGCTCCGCGGCATCCGCGGCGAGCGGCCGGTGGATCGCCTCGCGCTCGCCGGCATCATCAGCCGGTTCTCGCAGCTGATGGTGGATCTCCCCGAGCTGCGAGAGATCGAGATCAACCCTCTGCTGGCGAGCCCGGACGGCGCGATCGTGGTCGACGCGCGGGCCAGCCTCGGCGCCTAGGAGAGCTCGATGGCCGCTCCGCGGAGGTACCGCCGTATCGTGGTCGGGCTGGACGGGTCGGCGCACTCGCGCCGGGCCGCCGCCTTCGTGGCGCGGCTCCGTCCCCCGCGGGGCGGCCGGGTGACGTGCGTGCGCGTGGTCGAGCCGGTGCGGCTGCCGGCGATGCCGCTCGTGCCCGCTCCGATGCGCGCGCAGATCGCGGCGCAGGCGGCCTCCATGGAGCGGATCCGCCGGTCGGTGGCCCAGCGCCAGGTCGACGGCGCCGCCGCCCTGCTGGCGAAGGCCGGCTGGCGCGCCCGCGGCGTCGTGCGGACCGGGCTCCCGCTGCCGGAGTTGCTGGCCGCGCTCCGCGCGGAGCGGGCGGACGTGCTGGTGGTGGGGGCGAGGGGGGCGGGCGCGGTGACCCACTTCCTGCTGGGGAGCGTCGCCGAGGCCGCGCTCAAGCGCTCGCCCGTCGAGGTGCTGGTGGTCAAGTGAGCGAGGAGGACGACATGCGACCGACCGAGATTCTCTTCCCGACCGACTTCTCCCCCGCCTCCGAGGCGGCGGGCCGGATCGCGCGTGGCATGGCCCTCGAGGCGCGGGCTCGCCTGCACGTGCTGTACGTGGTGCCTCCCGTCACCGATCCATCGACCTTCCGCGAGCAGCTCGCGCGGGCGAGCCAGGGTCTCGCCGAGGGGCTCCGGGTGGAGACCGCGCTGCGGACCGGGCTGGCCGGGCGAACGATCGTCGACTACGCGCGCGAGAAGGGCATCGGCCTCATCGTGCTCGGCACGCACGGGCGCACGGGTTTTAGCCACGCGATCCTGGGCAGCGTCGCCGAGACGGTGGTGCGGCTGGCGCCCTGTCCGGTCCTCACCGTGCCCGCCGGGTCGCTCGAGGCGGTCGGCGCGGCCGCCCCCGCGGCGGCCCCCGCGGTCACACCGCCACGGCCGTGCCTGGTGTGCGGCAAGCCGAGCGACGAGCTGATCTGCGAGCCGTGCCGGGCGCACATTCGCGCGGAGGCGATGGACCAGAAGCGGGAGGCCGAGCGCCCCGGGCGCCGGGGCATGCCGGTATGACCGAGGCCGAGAGAGGAGGGAACCCCATGCGAGTCGACGAGCTCATGACCAGGAACCCGATCACGGTCAAGGTGGAGACCGGGGTGCTCGAGGCACGCCACACGATGGTGGAGAAGCAGATCCGGCATCTCCTGGTCGTCGGCTCCGACGGCCGCCTGGTGGGGATCGTGACCGACCGCGATATCCGGCTCAACCTGCCCTCGCAGGCCACGAGCCTCTCGGTGTGGGAGGTCAACCACCTCCTGACCAAGCTCACGGTGGGCGAGGTCATGACCAAGACCGTGATCACGGTCGGGCCCGACCGCGACGCGCGGGCCGCCGCGGTCCTGATGCTCGACCACAAGATCGGCGCGCTGCCGGTGACCGAGGGCGGCAAGCTGATCGGGATCGTCACCGAGACCGACATCCTGCGCGGCTTCGTGTGGCTGACCGGCGGGGCGACCTCGGCGCACCCGGAGCCGCACCGCCGGCCCTGATCGTCGACCGCGGGCCGGTGGCAGGCGGCCCGGCGCCGTGGCAGACTGGCGCCGGGAGGTATCACCCATGTCCACGCCCCGCCCCGCTCCGTCGAGCCGGCCGCCCGGCTGGCAGCAAGAGCATGCCCGGCGCTACCTCGCGACCGGCGGCCAGGACGGTCACGTCTGGGAGGGCGTGACGACCCTCCTGCTGACCACGACCGGCCGGCGCTCCGGCCAGTCGCGCACGACTCCGCTCATCTACGGCCGCGACGGCGAGCGCTACCTGGTGGTGGCCTCCCGCGGCGGTGCCCCGGCGCATCCGGCGTGGTACGGCAATCTCGTCGCGCAGCCGGAGGTGCAGGTGCAGGTGATGGCGGACCGGTTCAAGGCGCGCGCCCGCACCGCCACTCCGGCCGAGCGGCCGGCGCTGTGGAAGACGATGGCCGCGATCTGGCCGCCGTACGACGAGTATCAGGCGCGGACCATGCGGGAGATCCCGGTCGTCGTCCTCGAGCGCGCCTGAGGGCTCCCGATGAGCGAGACCTCGCGCCCGGTCGCCCACGTCGTCAAGCCGGAGCCGGTGGTGGAAGGCGCCGGGGTGCATCTCCGGCGCAGCATCGGCACGCGGCGTCTCGACCATCTCGACCCGTTCCTGCTCCTCGACCACTTCGAGTCGGTCCGCCCCGAGGACTACGAGGCCGGCTTTCCCTACCATCCCCACCGCGGGATCGAGACGGTGACGTTCGTCCGCACCGGGGAGGTGCAGCACTGCGACTCGCTCGGCCACCACGGGAGCATCGGGCCCGGCGACATCCAGTGGATGACCTCCGGCAGCGGCATCCTCCACGAGGAGATGCCGCAGGTGCGCCCAGAGGGGATCGGCGGGCTGCAGCTCTGGCTCAACCTGCCCGCGCGCGAGAAGATGACGCGGCCGAAGTACCGTGACCTGACCGCGAGCCATCTGCCCGAGACCCCGCTCGACGGCGGCGCGCGGGCACGCGTCGTCGCGGGCGACGCGGCGGGCGGGCGGCTCACCGGACCCGTCGACGGTCTGGCGGTGGCGCCGAAGTTCCTCGACGTGACGCTGCCCGACGGCGCCGCGTTCCGCGAGGCGGTGCCGCGCGGGCACACCGCCTTCGCGTACGTGGACCAGGGCGAGGTGCGCTTCGGCCCGCAGCGGACCGCGGCGCGCGCGCCGGCGCTGGTGGTCTTCGGCGACGGCGATCTCGTGGAGGCCGCCGGCGCGCCCGGGGGCGGGCGCTTCCTCCTCGCGGCGGCGCGCCCGCTCGGCGAGCCGATCGCTCGTCACGGGCCGTTCGTCATGAACACCCGCGCCGAGATCGAGGAGGCCCTGCGCGACCTCCAGACCGGTCGCTTCATCCGGGAAGACCCCCGCGACGAGTAGGGCCGCCCGGCCTACTTGAGCTTCAGGTCCTCGCAGGGCGCCGCGTACGGGTAGCCCTGGATCAGGCCCGCGCCCGCCTGCTCGACGCGCGACCCGACCCCCCAGATGAAGCCCTGCTGGAAGATCGGCGCGACCATCGTCTGGTCCACGATGATCTTCTGGATCTGGTGGAGCACGGCCTCGCGCTTCTTGCGGTCACCCTCGTTGGTCTGCCGCTGGAAGAGATCGTCGATTTCCGGCCGGGTGCCGTAGGCGTAGATGCCGCTCTTGGTGAAGAAGGGCTCGATGCGGGCGGCGGCGTTGCCGGCCGCGCCGGTGGCGCCGATGATCAGGCCGTGGAACTTCTTCTCCCGCCAGCCGGAGAAGAAGGTGGCGCGCTCCATCGTGCGGACCGAGCTGCGGATGCCGATCGCCTGCAGGTAGCCCCCGACCGCTTCGGCCAGCGAGGTGTAGGGCGGCAGGGGGGTGAGGTCGCCCGCGTCGAAGCCGTTCGGGTACCCGGCCTCGACCATGAGCTCCTTGGCCCGCTTCGGATCAAAGGCGGGCGGATCGACGTGCAGGGCGAAGTCGAACTCCGGAGGCACGAAGGCGCCGGCCGGTTTCCCCAGCCCCAGCATCTCGGCCTGGTTGATGGCCGGCCGGTCGATGGCCAGGCTGGCGGCCAGGCGCACCCGCCGGTCGTGCCAGGGCGACTTCGGGTCCCACTGATCCGGGAAGTCCAGCCAGTAGATGCCGTAGAGGAGGGGGGCCACCACCCGGACTCCCGGCGAGCGCTTCAGGTCCTCCGCGACGGCCCCGCCGAAGAGATAGGCCGCGTCGACCTCGCCGGTCTTCACCGCGGCGGCGCGAGTGGTCTCGTCGGGGATGGAGCGCATGACCAGGCGCTTGACCTGCGGGGCCTTCCGCCAGTAGTCCCCGAAGGCCTCGAGCGTGAGCTCGATACCCGGGGTGAAGGCGACGAACTTGTAGGGCCCCGCGCCGACCGGGGCCTTCTTGAAGCCATCTTCCCCCACCTTCTCGATGTACTTCTTCGGCACGATCCAGCCGGCCCCGGTGGCCGAGGTTCCGTAGAAGGCCATGAAGTCGGGCCACGGCTCCTTGAGGACGAAGCGCACCCGGTTCGGCGCGAGGACCTGGATCTCCTTCACCTTGTCCTTCAGGAGCTTCGCGCCGCTGCCCTTGTACCGCTCGAACGTGAACTTCACGTCCTCGGCGGTGACCGGGTCGCCGGTGTGGAAGCGCGCGTTCTTCCGGATGACGAACTCGTAGCTCAGGCCGTCCTTGGACGCGGTCCAGGACTCGGCCAGGCTCGGCGTCATGATCCCCCCGGGCATGGGCTTCACGAGCGCGTCGTGCAGCGCGTAGAGCACCATGAACGGGGTGATGAGCGCTTCCGTCTCGCCGGGATCGAGCCAGCGCGAGACGAGGGTCACGTGGACGCCGATGGCCATGGTGCCGTCCGGCGGGACGGCGACGGCGGGGATCGCGCCCAGCAGGGTGACGAGGACGAGAGTCAGGATCGCGCCGAGAACACGCATCATTCACCTCCGAGGGAAGGTTGGTGCCAGAAGGTACCACGGGGAGGGATTCGCCTCACCCCCGAAAAAACCGAGGCAGGGAGCTTGCCGACCCGCTTACGATGACCTGGTGAAGGGGATCATCCTCGCGGGCGGCTCCGGGACGCGGCTCTACCCCGTGACCCGGGGGATCAGCAAGCAGCTCGTACCGATCTACAACAAGCCGATGGTGTATCACCCGCTGTCCACCCTCATGCTGGCCGGCATCCGGGAGATCCTCCTGATCACGACCCCCGAGGACGCCCCCGCCTTCCACCGGCTCTTCGGGGACGGGCGCGACCTGGGGCTCCGGCTCTCCTACGCGGAGCAGCCCCGGCCCGAGGGGCTGGCCCAGGCCTTCGTCATCGGCCGCGAGTTCGTCGGCCGCGACGCGGTGGCCCTGGCGCTGGGCGACAACGTCTTCTACGGCCACAACCTGCCGGTCGCGCTGCAGGCGGCGGCGGCCCGCCCCATCGGGGCCACCGTCTTCGCCTACCGGGTGCGCGACCCGTCGCGCTACGGAGTGGTGACCTTCGGGCCCGACGGGCGCGCGCGGGAGATCGAGGAGAAGCCGGCCCAGCCGCGCTCCAACTTCGCGGTCACCGGCCTCTACTTCTACGACAACCGGGTGCTCGAGATCGCGGCCGGCCTCAAGCCCTCCGCGCGGGGAGAGCTCGAGATCACCGACGTCAACCGGGCGTACCTCGAGCGGGGGGAGCTGCACGTGGAGCGCCTCGGGCGCGGGATCGCGTGGCTCGACACCGGCACCTACGACTCGCTGCTGCAGGCCTCGAACTTCATCCAGGCCATCGAGGAGCGGCAGGGCCTGATGGTCGCGTGCGTGGAGGAGATCGCCTGGCGCATGGGCTGGATCACCGCGGACGACATCCGGCGCATCGCGGCGCCGATGAGGCAGAACGGCTACGGCCAGTACCTTCTGGGCCTGCTGGACGGCGACCCCTGAGGCCCACGGCGGCGACGGCGCCGGGATCCCGGCGCCGTCGCCGTCCGCGTCGGACCTCAGAACCGCAGCGGATCGGTCAGGCGCGTCCAGCGCCCGCCCTTCACCACCGCGAGGAACGACGAGTCGGCGCCCTGGTGCTTGTCGGACGCGAAGTTGATCTCCGGGCCGTGGAAGATGTCGTGGTAGCCCTTGATCGACTCCAGGCCCCGGACGAAGTTGTCGGTGGTCAGCTCGACACCCGTCTTCTCGAGCGCGGTCACGGTGAGGTCCGCGGCCACGTGCCCGTAGATGGCGCCGATGTTCGGGTCGACCTTGTAGCGCTCCTTGTAGCGGTCGAACCAGGCCTGCGCCTCCGGCGAGAGGGTGTCGCGATACGGCATCGCGGTGAGCCCCATGGCGTAGAAGCCCTCGGTCACCCCGCCCTGGGCGGCGGCCACGAAGAGATCGTAGGATGCGGCCGAGCCGAGGAAGTCCACGTCGGTCCAGCCCATCTTGCGTGCGGTCGCGTAGGGCACGATCGAGTCGCGCACGATGGTGCCCATGAGGACCAGGTCGCAGCCGGCCGCCTTCAGCTTGGTGACCTGGGCGGTGAAGTCCTGGTCGGTCGGCTTGTGGGTGACGGTCTCCACGACCTTGAGCTTGAGCTTCTCGGCCTGCAGCTGCACGCCGTCCAGCACCTCCTTGCCGAAGTCGGTGTCCTGGTACATGGCGCAGAGGGCCTTCTTGCCCTTCTTGCTCACGAAGTACTGGATGCCGGCGCGGATCTGGTCGACGTAGCTGGCCGCCCCGTAGAACTTGAGCTTGTGGAAGGGCTCGTACATCGAGCGGGCCGCGGAGAGCGGGAAGAGGTTGGGCACCCCCGCGTCGAACTGGTCCTTGAAGAGCGCGTTGTTCATCGGGGTGCCGAGCCCCGCCACCATCGCGAAGATGTGGTCGCGGTTGATCAGCTTGGCGCCGGCCTGCACCGCGCGGGGCACCTGGTACTGGGTGTCCTCCACCACGAGCCGGATCTTGCGCCCGTGGATGCCGCCCTTGTCGTTGACCTCGTCGAAGCGCATCTTCACCGCGTTCGAGGAGGAGACCCCGTAGGTCGCGGCGGGGCCCGAGAGGTCGGTGTGCATGCCGAGCACGATCTCGGTCTTGGTGACCCCGCGCTGCTCCTTCTGGGCCGCGGCCACCCCGGCCAGGGCCACCGCGGCCGCCACCACTCCGATTACCAGTAGTCGCTTCATCCCTCGCTCCTTTCGTACATGCTGTCGATCAGGTCCTTGTACTTCACGTTGACGAACGCGCGCTTCAGCTTCATGGTGGGGGTGAGCTCCTCGTCCTCCGGCGTGAGGAGCTGCTCGATCAGCCGGAACTTCTTGACCGTCTCCACGCGGGCGAGCTGCCGGTTCACCCGCTCGATCTCGCCCCAGATCAGGTCCTGCACCTCGGACGCCCGGCAGAGGGACGCGAAGTTGCTGAAGGGGACGTTGCGCTCCTGCGCGAACTGGGCCACCGTCTCGTGGTCGATCATGACCAGGCACGAGAGGAACTTCCGCCGGTCGCCGATCACCACCGCGTCGGAGATGTAGGGCGAGAACTTGAGCTGGTTCTCGATCTCGGAGGGGGTGACGTTCTTGCCCCCCGCGGTGATGATGATGTCCTTCATGCGGTCGGTGATCCGCACGAAGCCCTCCGCGTCGATGGTGCCCACGTCACCGGTGTGCAGCCACCCGTCGACCACCGTCTCCGCGGTCTTCTCCGGCTTGCCGTAGTAGCCGAGGAAGACGTGCGGGCCCCGGAGCAGGATCTCGCCCTCCGGGGAGAGACGCACCTCGGTATCCGCCCGCGCGACGCCGACCGTGCCGAGCTTGATGTGGTCGGGCGGCATCGCGGTGGCGAGGCCGGTGTTCTCGGTCTGGCCGTAGACCTCTAACATGTTTATCCCGAGCGCCATGTACCAGCGGATCAGCTCGGGGGCGATGGGGGCGGCGCCGGTGGCGGCTCCGCGGGCCCGGTGCATCCCGATCGAGCGCTTGACGTTGTCGAGCACGAGGAAGTCGGCCGCGCGGAAGGCCAGCCGGAGTGCCCACGGCACCGGCCGGCCCCCGATCCGCCGCTCCGCGATGCGCTGGCCGATCCCGAGCGCCTGCTCGTAGGCCACGCGGCCGAGCCAGGTGGCCTCGCGCATGCGCAGGGCCACCCCCGAGTAGAACTTCTCCCAGATCCGGGGCACCGCGAAGAACAGGGCCGGCGCCACCTCGCGGATGTCCTCGGGCACCGTGTCGAGACTTTCGGCGAAGTTCACCGTCGAGCCGGTGTAGAGCGGGTAGAAGACGGTGAAGGTTCGCTCCGCGATGTGGCAGAGGGGCAGGAAGGAGAGCTGCTGGTCGCCCTCGTGTAGCCGGGTGACGAAGTCGGCGTAGCCGAGCTGGAACAGGATGTTGCGGTGGCTCAGCATCGCCCCCTTGGGGGGGCCGGTGGTGCCGGAGGTGTAGACCAGGATCGCGAGGTCGTCGGGCCGCGGGATCTCGACCAGGCGATCGAAGGCGTCGGGGTGCTCCCGGTCGTACCGCTCGCCCAGCTCGAGCAGCGCCTCGAAGGGCATGACCTGGTCGTCGCGGAACGCGTGCAGGCCCTCCATGTCGTAGACGAAGATCTTCACCAGCTCCGGGCAGCGCTCGCGCACCGCCAGGATCTTGTCGAGCTGCTCCTCGTTCTCCGCGAAGAAGAAGCGGGTCCCGCTGTCGTTGACGATGTACTCCACCTGGCGCGGGGAGTCGGTGGTGTAGATGCCGTTGGGGATGGCGGCCACCGACATGACGCCGAGGTCGGTGTAGAGCCACTCCGGGCGGTTGTCCGACACGATCGAGACCACGTCGCGCGGCCGGAGGCCGAGCGCGACCAGCCCCAGGCCGACCCGCCGCGCGCGCAGGCCGTACTCGCGCCACGAGATGCCGCGCCAGATGCCGAGCTGCTTCTCCCGCATCGCCACCCGGTCGCCCCGCTCCCGCACCACGTGACGGAAGAGCCGGGGCAGGGTGTCCTGGCCGTGCACGGTGGCGGCGATCGGCTCGGGGGTGGTGGAGCGGCCGGGCTCGGTCTTCAGCGCCATGTCTTCTTCCTCTTCCAGCGCCGCGTGCCGCGGACGCTCGATTCCTTGAGGCCCAGGTAGAACTCCCGGATGTCGTCCTTCTCGAGCAGGCGCTCGCAGGTGTCCTCCATCGCGATCCGGCCCAGCTCGAGCACGTAGCCGTAGTCCGCGGTGTGCAGCGCGATGTTGGCGTTCTGCTCGACCACCAGCACCGTGACTCCCCGCTCCCGGTTGATGCGCCGGATGATCTCGAAGATGTCCTTGACCAGCTTGGGGGCGAGGCCGAGCGACGGCTCGTCGAGCAGCATGACCTTGGGCCGGGCCATCAGGGCCCGGGCGATGGCCAGCATCTGCTGCTCGCCGCCCGAGAGCGACCCCGCGTACTGCGCGGCGCGCGCGGCCAGCACCGGGAAGTACTCGCTGACCATCTCGAGATCGCGCGCCACCCCGTCCGCGTCCCGGCGGGTGTAGGCGCCCATCCTCAGATTTTCCCGCACGGTCAGGAGCGGGAAGACCTCGCGGCCCTCCGGCACGTGGGAGAGCCCGAGGCGCGCCACCCGGTCCGGATCGAGGCCGTGGATCGGCCGGCCCTCGAGCGTCACCGTGCCCTTCTGCGGATCCATGACCCCGGAGACCGTCTTGAGGATCGTGGTCTTGCCGGCCCCGTTGGCGCCCAGGATGGTGACGATGGCCCCCGCGGGCACCGTGAAGCTGACCCCGCGGAGGGCCATGATGGGGCCGTAGTAGGTCTCGACGTTGCTCACGGTGAGGAGCGCCTCGGCCACCGCGTCAGCCCCCCAGGTACGCCTTGATCACGTCGGGATGCGCCTGGACCTCCTGACAGGTGCCGCAGGCCACCACGCGCCCGTAGTTGAGCGCGAGCACGCGGTCGGAGACCGCGCCGACCAGGCTCATGTCGTGCTCCACCATCAGCACGCTGATGCCGAGCAGCGTCCGGATGTCCTGGATCCAGAACGCCATGTCCTCGGTCTCCTCGACGGAGAGCCCCGAGGAGGGCTCGTCGAGCAGGAGCAGCGCCGGCTCGGTGCAGAGGGCGCGTCCCATCTCGACGACCTTGCGGACCCCGTACGGCAGGTTCACCACCAGGGTGTCGCGATAGGCCTGCAGGTCGAGGAAGTCTATCACCTTCTCGGCCGCCTCGCGGTGGGCGCGCTCCCGGGCGCGCACCCCGGGGAGGAAGAAGATCTCCTCCAGCAGGCGCGCCCGCGCGTGGGTGTGCCGGCCCAGCAGCAGGTTCTGGAGCACCGAGGCGTGCTCGAACAGCTCGATGTTCTGGAAGGTACGCGCGATGCCGCGCCGGGCGATCTCGTGCGGGGGCACCCGGGTGATGTCCTCGTCGCGGAAGACGAGACGCCCGTCGGTGGGCTCGTAGATGCGCGAGATGAGGTTGAAGATGGTGGTCTTGCCCGCGCCGTTGGGCCCGATGATCGTGAACACCTGGCCCGCCTCCATCTCGAAGGACACCGAGTCCACCGCCCGGATGCCGCCGAAGCTCACCCCGAGGTCGTGGGCCGCGAAGAAGGTCACCGAAGGCGCTCCGAGCGCATGTAGGTCTTCTGGCGCCGGAAGGTGGCGCGCTTGTAGAGCGGGAACGTGGAGAAGAGGAGCTGGATCTTGCGCCATCGGCCGTAGATGCCGAGCGGCTCGAACAGGATGAAGAGCACCAGGATCAGGCCGAAGATCCCGGGCTCGAGCCCGGGCTGCTTGACGAAGCGGTCCACCGCCAGGTAGGCGGCGGCGCCCGCGTCCTTGCCGAGCACCCCCACCAGGTGGCCGACCCACTGGGGCGTGGTGTCGCGCATCTGCGAGATGAGCACCGGCAGCATCGCCACGAATACCGCCCCGTAGAGCGCGCCGTGCAGGCTGCCGAGGCCGCCCACCACGACCATCAACAGGAACTGGATCGAGAGCAGGACGCTGAAGATGTCGGGGGCGAGGAAGCCGATCTTGTGGGCGAAGAGGGCGCCCGCCGCGCCCATGAGGCCCGCCGAGTAGGCGAAGGCCAGGGTCTTGTAG
Organism: Methylomirabilia bacterium; assembly: GCA_041497895.1. GTDB lineage: Bacteria > Methylomirabilota > Methylomirabilia > Rokubacteriales > CSP1-6 > CAMLFJ01. The sequence continues at coordinate 5,705 of JBGQHJ010000004.1, read as the reverse complement.
CGGGCCAGGTGCACGCCCATCGACTGCGCCGCGATCTCGCTGTCCCGGATGGCCACCCACGCGCGGCCGGTCGGCGCGCGCAGGACGTTGGCGGTGAGCCAGAGGCCGCATATCAGCACCGCCAGGCAGAGGAAGTAGAAGGCCGCGTCGGAGGCGAAGGAGACGCCGAAGATCATCGGCTTGTCCACCGGCCGGCCCTTCAGACCGTGGGTCACGTGCTCCCAGCGGGTGAACACCTCCTGGATGATCAGCGCGAAGGCCAGGGTGGCGATCGTCAGGTACACGCCGGTCATGCGCAGCGCGGGCAGGCCCACCAGCACCCCGGCCGCCGCCGAGAGGACCCCGGCGAGGGCGACCGAGACCACCCACGGCAGCCCGAGATCCTGCAGGAAGTACACGTGGGCGTAGGCCCCGATGCCGAGGAACGCGGCGTGCCCCAGGCTCACCAGGCCGGTGTAGCCGGCCAGCACCATCAGGGAGAGCCCGCAGAGCCCGTAGATGAAGACCATGCTGACGTCGCTCACGTAGTCGGGCACCGCGAGCGGCAGCAGCAGCACCGCGGCGAGCAGGCCCGCGTACCAGCGCCGCTGGACCGGGTCGCGGAAGAGCCCCAGGTCGTGATCGTAGGTGGTCTTGAAGGCGAAGCGCATGGCCGCGGGGGCTCAGACCTTCTTCCGGCGCACGGTGCCGAACATGCCCTGGGGGCGGATGGCCAGCACCAGCAGCAGCACCACGTAGGCGGCCACGTCCTTCACCCCGAGCGGCAGGTAGGCGCCGGAGAACAGCTCGATGAGCCCGATGGTCACGCCGCCCACCAGCGCGCCCGGGATGGACCCGAAGCCGCCCAGCACCGCGGCCGCGAACGCCTTGAGCCCGATGAAGCCCAGGTTGATGTCGATCAGCGAGACCGGAGCCAGCAGGACACCCGCGATGGCGGCCACGCCGGACGAGATGGCCCAGATCAGCGAGAACATCCGCTTCACCGGGATGCCCATGTAGTAGGCGGCGAGCTGGTTCTGCGACGCGGCCTGCATGGCCACGCCCACCCGCGAGTAGGTGAAGAACGCGTAGAGCAGCGCGCAGAGCGCCACGGTGCCCACGATGATCGCCACGTACTCGTGGCTCACGGTCACCCCGCCGAGCCGGGTGGTCTTGGCGCTGAACGGGGTCGGCAGCGTGTAGATCTCGGAGCCCCAGGTCGCCGACGCGAAGGACCGCAACATCGCGCCGAGCCCGATGGTGAGCATGACCACCGCGAACTGGGGCTGCCCGATGACGCGCCGGAGCAGGGTGGCGTCGAGCACCGCTCCGAACGCGCCGACGATGCCGACCGCGAGCGCGAACGCGGTCCAGTAGCCGACGCCGTACCAGACCACGAACATGTAGCAGACGAACGCGCCCAGCATGAGCAGGTCGCCCTGGGCGAAGTTGACCAGCTCGGTGGCCTTGTAGATGAGGACGAAGCCGAGGGCGACCAGGCCGTAGATGCAGCCCACGGCGAGGCCATTCAGGGCAAGCTGCAGGATCGTGTCCAGCGCAGACCCCCCGCCGGGCTCCACCGGCCGCTCCGTCCGCCGCGGCGACCCTGTCGCAGCGTGACGGTAATGGGGGCGGTTATATCCGGCGGGCGCCGGTCAAGTCAATCAGAGGTTGGGGGCAGAGGTTGGGGGCAGAGGTTGGGGGCGGATCCACACCGCGGTGTCGTGGAAGACGGCGCCGCCGTTCGGGTAGCCCGGCTCGGCGCTGGTGAGCGCGTTGATGCCCACGCCCCCCACGAAGTCCCGGTTGGGCCACACTCCTTCGACGACCACCACCCCCCGCTGCTGGCCGGGGCGCGGCTCCGCGTGGGCGATCACCTGGCCCCGCTCGTTGCCGAGCAGGACCGGGGTGCCGGCGGGGGCGCCCAGGGCCGCGCAGTCGTCGGGGTGGAGCAGGGCGGTGGGCCGCTGCTCGCGCTCCCGCGAGGAGGGGGTCTCGGTGAACGTGGAGTTGAGGAAGGTGCGCGCCGGCGCGGCCACCAGGCGGAACGGCTTCTCGGCGGTCGGGTTGTCGATCACGTCGAAGTGGTCGGGCAGGGCCGGCATGGAAGCGCCGCGCCCGCCCCGGCGCGCCCAGTCGGGGCGGAAGTGAAACCGCCGGTCCGGAGTGGGGAAGCCGTCCAGGAAGTGGGCGGTCTCGAACGGGGGCGCGAAGTCCTGCCCGCCGCTCCGCCAGTTGGTCTCGGCGTCCCACATGCCGGACCGGCGCAGCGTCTCGTCCATGATCTCCCACGCGGTCATCTGGAACGCGGGATGAGTCGCGCCCAGCCGCTTGGCGAGCTGGCAGATCACCCAGTGGTTCTCCCGGCACTCGCCGGGCGGCTCGATGACCTTCTTCGCGACCTGGAAGTAGGTATGCCCGCTCGCGGTGTAGCAGTCGTCGTGCTCGACCATCATGGTGGCGGGGAGCACGATGTCCGCGAAGGCCGCGGTCTCGGTCAGGAACTGCTCGTGCACGCAGAGGAAGAGATCCTCGCGGGCGAGGCCCCGGTGCACGAGATGGGTCTCCGGGCAGACCATCGCCGGGTTCGTGTTCTGCACGAGCATCGCGGTCACCGGCGGACCGCCCAGCAGGGCTAGGGCGTCGCCGGTGAGGATCGGGCCCAGCCGCGACTGATCGAGCGCGCGGATCGACTTGTCGACCATGTCGAGCCCCTCGATGAGCGTCCGGTCCAGCGGATACAGCGCGGTCTGGCCGTAGACCGCGCCGCCACCTGCATATCGCCAGGCGCCGGTGATCGCGGGCAGGCAGGAGACCGCGTGCATGTTCACCGCCCCGTTGCGCGAGCGGCTGAAGCCGTGGTGGCAGCGGATGAAGCTCTTCCGGGTCCGGCCGTAGAGCCGGGCGAAGCTCACGATCTCCGACACGGGGAGCCCGGTGATCGCGGCGGCCCACTCGGGCGTGCGGGTCGCCACGTGCGCGGCCAGCTCGTCGGGGCAGTCGGTGTAGGCGCGCAGGTAGTCCCAGTCGGCCAGGCCCTCGGCGAACAGCACGTGCATCATCGCGCAGGCGAGCGCCCCGTCGGTGCCCGGCCGCGGGGCGAGGTGCAGATCGGCCCGCGCGGCGGTGCCGGTGCGGTAGGGATCGACCACCACCAGGGTTGCGCCGCGCCGCCTGGCCGCCATGGCGTGGCTCATCACGTTGACCTGGGTGTTGACCGGGTTGCCGCCCCAGATCACCACCAGGTCCGAGTGCTCATCGATCTCGCGCAGGTCCACCCCGCGCTTGGCCCCGACGCCCGCGGCCCAGCCGGTGTCGGCCAGGGTCACGCAGATCGTCGAGTAGTAGCGCGAGTAGCCGAGCGCGTGGCGCAGGCGGTTGATGCCGTCGCGCTGCACGAGGCCCATGGTGCCCGCGTAGTAGTAGGGCCACACCGTCTCGGGCCCGAGCGTCTGCGCCTGGCGGGTGAAGGCCTCCGCCACCGCGTCGAGCGCCTCGTCCCAGCCGATCCGCTCGAAGCGGCCCGCACCCTTGGGCCCCACGCGCCGCAGGGGATGGAGCAGCCGGTCGGGATGGTGCACGCGCTCCGCGTAGCGGCCGACCTTCTCGCAGATCACCCCACGGGTGTAGGTGTTGCGCTGGGAGCCGCGCACGCGGCCGATGGTGCGCGCGTCGATGCGCTCGACCTCGAGCGCGCAGGTGCTGGTGCAGTCGTGCGGGCAGACGGACGGCGCGATATCCATGGCCTAGAGGATACCCCAGGAGGCGTTTCTGCTACACTCCGGGCCATGGCCGACGAGCGCCCGAAGACCGCCTACGAAGTGGCGATGGAGCGGTTCGCCAAGAAGGACAAGGAGACCGGCAGCGAGAGCCGCCCGCTCACCGACGAGCAGAAGGCCGCCATCGCGGAGGCCCGGCAGGTGCACCAGGCGCGGATGGCCGAGCGGGAGATCCTGCACCGCGCGGCGCTGGCCAAGGCCGGCAGCGCCGAGGAGGTCGAGGGGCTCAACCTGGCCCTGCGTCGCGACCTGGACCGCCTCGCCACCGACCGCGACCGCAAGATCGCCCAGATCCGCGGCGAGAAGTAGGCGCCGCCTCCCTCAGACCGCGTAGCGGGCCACCGCGGCCTCGTCCCAACGGATGCCCGCACCGGGCCGGTCCGGGATGCGCGCGACCCCGTCCTTCACCGCGAGCGGTTCCTGCAGCACCGGCGCGGCCCAGTCCATGTACTCGAGCCAGTGGCAGGTCGGGGTCACCCCCAGCAGGTGCACGCTGAACTCCGGGAAGAGGTGGCTCGACATCTCGATGCCGTGCGCGTGGGCGAGGGCGGCCGCGCGCAGCCAGCCGGTGACGCCGCCGATGCGCTGCACGTCGGGCATGACGAAGTCGAGCGAGCGGAGCGCGATGGCGCGCGCCATGTCGAAGGTGTCCACCAGGTTCTCGCCGGTCTGGATCGGGGTCGCCGCCTCGGCCGCGATCCGCGCGTAGCCCTCGTAGTCGTCGTGGCGCACCGGCTCCTCGATCCAGTAGAGCCCCTCGCCGTCGAGCGCCCGCGCGTACCGGAGCGCCTCGCTGACGGTCAGGCGCTGGTTGAAGTCGCACATGAGCGTGGTCCGGTCGCCGATCCGCTTCTTCACCGCGCGCACCGCGGCCAGGTCCTGGGCCGGATCGGCGCGCCCGAGGCGCAGCTTGACCGCGGAGAAGCCCTCGGCCAGCAGCGCCTCGGCCTCGTCGGCCAGCGTGTCCACCGGCTGGATCCAGAGGCCGGTGCTGTTGTACGCGGCGATCCCGCGCGGCGCCCCGCCCAGCAAGGTGCAGAGCGGTACCCCGCGCGCCTGGGCCAGCGCGTCCCACGCCGCCATGTCGAGGCCGGCCAGGGCCAGGCCGACCAGCCCGTTCGGATCGAGCAGGGTGAGCTGGCGACGCAGCTTGGCCTCGAGATCAACGGGGGCGAGCGGATCGCCCTCGATCATCTCGAAGAGCCCGTGCGCGCAGGCCGCGATCGACGACAGGGTCCACGGGGCGAAGCCGAACACGTAGGAGCGGCCGGTGACACCCTCGTCGGTCTCGAGATCGAAGAGCACCAGGGCCGCCTCGGGGATCGCGCCGCTGGCGCTCACCGGTGGGCGCTTGATCGGGACCAGGACGGGACGCGCGCGCAGGGCTCGAAGGCTCATGGCGAGAGAGATTGCGTCCCGCCGCCGGTGCTGTCAAGGGCGCGGGGCGGCTAGCCGATCGCCTCGGGCACGCACCGGACCTCGGGCGCGGCCGCGCCGACACGGTAGGTGGCCTCACCCTGATGCTCCCAGAACGCGCGCTCGTCCGCGCCCTCGTAGCGGGCGCCGCTGGCGGCCGGCGCGCGTTGCAGCGTCTGCCGCTGGCCCCGGTGGGAGATCGAGGCGAAGGCCGGCTCCGAGTTGACGAAGATCACGGTCAGCAATCCGTCGGTGTGCTCGCACCGGAACGCGAACGGGCCCCGGCTGATGCCGCGGTCGTCCTCGCGGGCGGCGCGGCTGGCGACGCGGAGCCCCGCGATGCGCGCCAGGTGCCGATCGCGGACGCACGTCTCGCGCGTGGCAACCTTCAAGCAGCGATTCCGCTCCAGGAGCCAGTCGCGCTGGGCCTGCTTGGCGCCGATGGCCACCACCGGCTCCCGGGGCCCGGTGGCGAGACGGTAGAGGCGGGCCGTCTCCGCCTCCAGGGCGGTGAGGAGCGGGGAGCCACAG